>CAYIMH010000010.1:0-13757 GCA_964364525.1 uncultured Candidatus Saccharibacteria bacterium
TGGCATCAATCGCCATAATTCCTCGCTCGTCCTCTTCGATCGTTTCTCCTTGGAGAACTACAATTCCGTCACCTTCGCCAAGTCCGGCTCGGGTAAGTCCTACGCGACTAAATTAGAAATTCTCCGGGGCCTGATGTTCGATTCCGACACCATCGTCATTGACCCGGAACGCGAGTACGAGTACTTAGCCGAAGCGGTGGGCGGGCGTTATTTCAATATCTCGCTTACTTCCGAGCACCATATCAACCCCTTCGACTTGCCCTTCGCTCGCGATGATGAGTCGCCGGGCGACGTCTTGCGTTCCAATATCATCAATTTGGTCGGGCTTTTCCGCTTGATGTTGGGCGGTCTCTCGCCGGAGGAGGATGCCATTATTGATCGCGCTATCACTGAGACTTACGCCCTGAAGGACATCAACGCCGATTCCGACTTCACTAATAAACCCGCCCCACTCCTCTCCGACTTAGAGCTAGTGCTGGTGGGCATGGAGGGCGGCGAATCGCTGGCCCAACGCCTACTTAAATATACCCGCGGCACCTGGGCCGGCTTCATCAATAAGCCCACCAATGTGGACATCAACAAGAAATTCGTCGTCTTCTCGGTGCGCGATATGGAAGACGAGCTGAAGCCAGTGGCCATGTATATCGTCATGCACAATATCTGGAATGCCGTGCGCCGTAATTTAAAAAAACGCTTGCTGGTAATTGACGAAGCCTGGTGGATGATGAAGTCGCCTGATACCGCCTCGTTTTTATTCTCTCTAGTCAAACGCGGACGCAAATATTTCTTGGGCGTGGCGACGATTACCCAAGATGTCGGTGACTTCTTGAAATCCGATTACGGCCTGCCCATCATCACCAACTCCTCGCTTCAACTTCTGCTCAAACAATCGCCGGCCTCCATTGATATGGTCCAAAAAACTTTTCAACTGACCGATGAGGAAAAATATCTGCTCCTCGAATCGGGCGTAGGGGAGGGCATCTTCTTCGCCGGCCTGAAACACGTAGCCATCAAGATTATCGCCTCTTATACCGAAGATCAGATCATCACCTCCGACCCGTCGCAAATCCTCGCCATTAAGAAGGCCAAACAGGAGCTCGAAGCCGTGGGGCAATGAAACCAGCTCTAACGATAGGCCTCTGGCCGTGGTCTGATTGAGTGTAATTGAACGATTTTACCCCTAATGTCATAGCGAAGGCGGTATCTCCCGATCCGCAGGCGCCACTGGCCTTCGTCGGACGGCACATCGGTCAGTTTCTTGATTTTGTGTTGCCGAGAAAAATTGTGGGGATCAATAACCAGGATAGCGCGAGCTTGATCCATATAAACAATCACTTCCCGATTTCTCTTGATTAATTTCTCAAACTCGCGCTCAAAATGAGCACTATCAATAATATCAAAGGCCATACTTTTTTTTCATCCGTACTAGAAAATCATCGAGGGGTTTTCCTTTTCCAGCATCAAATTCCTTCCGCGAGGCCCGAATCTGCTTTTTGAGCTCCCCGTCCTGGCTATCCAGATAATCCTCGTATTCATCAATATCGATCAGCGCGGCTACGGGATAGCCATCTTTTTCCAGCACAAAACGCTCTTTTTTTAACCGCACTCGTTTGACGATGGCGCCTAGGTTGACGCGAGCTTTGGTGATAGCAATAGCGGTAGTCATGATAAATATATTGATTAACGTTGATTAATGCTAATTATACACTAGTCTGTATCCGGGTCAAACGATTTTGCGTTATAATTAACTCATGGAACCCACAAGTACCGTCCCTGTTGGTGCAGAAATTAACCGAATCACCAAACAGGTGAGCCGGACTAGTAGTAGTCCGGCTCCGGCCAGCAATCCGCTCCCGACTCCGCCGAGGCCATACGGCGGGCTGGCAAAGAAATTGGCTAGCAAAGGGGGAAAAGATGGCCGCGCTGGAGAAGCACCGGAGGATAATAACAAGCAAGGTGGTCTTGATTGGTTAAGTGGTGGTACAATGATCGCGGTAGCGGGGTTATTTGATTTAATAATTGGCACCATCGGCTTACTTAATTTTTCCATCATTGGAATTATTGTGGTCATCGCTGTCGCCTGGGTACCTAGCCTGTTCGCCTTTATGACCTTCATGCTCTGGCTGGCGATCAAGGGTGAAGCCAGTCTCCTCAAAGCGACTCTGCTAATGGCCCCTCTCGGTTCTGGCTGCCTCGGCATACCGGGCTGGACTGCCACTATCTGGCCCTTAGTGGCTAAAACCATCGCCGCCAAAACTATTAAGAAAGTGGCTCCGGGTGCGGTAGGAGAAATAGCCAGCCACGCTTTAAGTGGCAAAATGAAATAAATTTCAATAATGAAAACGTATAAATATATCAGTTCCCTGACCGGCGTAGTGATCATAGTTTGGTTAATAACCAGCCAACTAACCTTGGCCCAAAGCACCAACCAGGTGGACCTGCTCTGGGAAGCGGACACCTATAGGCCGCCCTTCTACCGCGGTCATAGTCAAGCTTCGCCAGAGAGCGAAGTTAAGGTGGTGGCCGACGCTCATTTCTATAATAGTCGAGGGGTGGCAATCGCCGACAGCCAGCTCGATTTCCAGTGGGAGAAGGACGCCCGGCGGATTAGCAGTTTTTCCGGCCCGGGCGGGCGTGAACTTGTCTTCACCGCCGACGTCGCCGGCTTGGCCCACGAGATCAAGGTGACCATCACCAGCCCAGATGGGACCAGCCTTACGCGGAAAATTTTGATTCCAGTTGATGAGCCCCAGATCCGACTCTATGAGGATAATCCCCTGATCGGCACTATCTACGGACGAGCTATCGCCGAACCTCTGGTCCTCAATCAATCAGAAATTACCCTGATCGCCGAGCCTTATTTCTTCTCCGCCGACCAAATTAAGGCCAAACGACTTCAATTTGCTTGGTTTTTAAACAATAAAGCCACCACTCTCGACCAGGCCCGCCCCAATCGAATCATTCTATTGACGCCAGAAAATAATGCCGGCGAGAATAAGCTCCAATTGAATATCAGTAGTCTGGATAAGATCCTACAGGAAGCCAGCGCCAGTTTGACCATCAAGTTTAATCAGGCCAATTTTAATTTTTAGCGCTCAACATGGACTGGCTCTACCTCTTCTTGATTAAGACCGCCCAAGCTGTTGACGGCGTGCAATTATTGGAACCGCTCGGCGGCGCCAACGGTTTGGGCAGTGCAAACCAACCGGTTAAGTGTATCGAGGATTACATCACCCCCGCCTTCAATATCTTCCTTGGTCTGGCCGCCGTCTTAGCCATCGTCCAATTTGCCTACGGCGGCTTCCTCTATATGATGAGCGAGGCGGTTACCAATAAAAGTGAGGCTAAAGGCAAAATGACTTCGGCTGTTTGGGGTCTGATTTTGCTCTTGGCGTGTTATATTATTCTCAAGGAGATCAATCCCACCATCCTCACTAGCAGTATTTTTGGCACCAATTGCTAGACATCAACCACTTAATTAATTATGAAAAAAATCGTCACTATCATTTTGATTATTTTAGTCCTAGCCGCCGGCGCTTGGCTTGTTTGGCGTTGGACTGGCGGGCCGAATGACATCAATCCGCCGGCAATTAGCGATGAAAATGGGGAAGGCGGCCTCTTCTTCCCCACTGGTCAGGTTGATAATGGCCAGGGAAACAACACTAATGACAACTTGACGGTCGGTAATAATAGCGCGAGCAGCACGACGGGAAATACTTCCAATAGCGCCAATTCCAATTTCAATAAAATCTCCGAGCGACCCGTCGTTGGTGCCACCTTGGTAGCCAGCAGTTCAGTGGTCTATATGGACAAGGCAACCGGCCATCTATACGTGGCAGACATAGATAATTTGCTCGCGCCTTGGCAAATCACCAATACCACCATTCCCAAGGTCAATCAATTTTTGGCTGGCCAAACTAAGGAGGGCTTAGCCATCATCGCCCGTTATCTCAAAGACGATCAGGTACAGAATTTCTCGGCTAATCTGGTCAACGCCTTCGGTTCCAGCACTGCGCCCTTCCAAATCCAGGGTGAGGAAATAGCCGAACTCCGTGGCGCTTTCTTGGGACCTAATATCTATGAGATGGTCAGCGCTCCTAAGCAAGATCGGATTTTTTATCTAGAAAAAACCAGCCGTAACCAAACCGCCGGTTATTTAGCCAAGTGGGATGGCAGTGGCAAGGCGCCTCTCTTCTCCTCGCCATTAAAAGAGTGGCTAGCCACTTGGCCCAACGACGACTTGATCGCCCTCCAAACTAAAACCGCCAGCGCCATAGACGGCTCTCTTTATTTAATTGATCTGAAAACTAAGAAGAATCGGCTGGTTTTCAGCGGTATCCCCGGCCTCACCGCCTTAGTCAGTCCCAACGGTAAAAAAACGCTCTATAGCGGTAACACCAGTCAAGGGAGCGTCTTCGGAGTCTACACTTTAGCCGACGGCTTTTTCGATCGCCTGCCCATCACCACCCTCGCCGAGAAATGCGTCTGGTCGTCAAATAACATCACGATCTATTGCGGCGTACCCCAGAGATTGCCATCCACCGTTCTGCCTGATGACTGGTATCAGGGCGTCATCGCCTTCGCCGACAATCTGTGGAAAATTGACACCAACACCAAGCAAGCCGAAATTGTTTATAATCCGAGCATCGCTAGATTGGGACAAGAAATTGACGCTACCAATCTCTTCCTTGACCGAGACGAGACCAATCTCTTCCTCGTCAATAAACGCGATCAACAGCTCTGGACCCTCACTCTAGAACGCGCCTTTATATCGCCAGCGGCTTCAAACTCCGATGAAACCACCATTCCTGCGCGATAGTAAAACTGATAGCCACCTGCGACACTCGGTCTCCACCTCGTTGCTTTTATTGATTGGGTGTGTAGTATGTGTGTGGCCTAGGAAAAAAGTTCACTGACAACCGAAAAACAAGGAGATTCTTATGTTTGTTAGAATGTTCCCGTATAACGCGGCAATTCTTGGTACCGGCATTGATTTGCCTGATAGAATCGTTCGCAATGACGAACTTGAGTCTCTACTTCAATTAAAGTCCGGATTCATCGAGTCTAGGACTGGCATACTTGAGCGACGTTGGTGCAATCCAGCAGACACCGTAGGATCAATGGCTACGACTGCGGCAATTGCCGCAGTCAAAGATGCTAATGTCAAATCAATTCAATGTATGGTGATCGCCAGAGATGCCATCATGACAAGACGAGCGCGATCAATCGGCTTGCCAGTGATAAAAGCGCTGGCGAGAGAAGGCGTCGATGTTAGCAACTGTTACTCAATCGACATCGTGAATTACTGTCCAGGCTTCATCCACGCACTCAATATCGCTAATCTGACTGTCAGTAGCGGCGAAGCTGAAAATGTGCTCGTAGTAGCAAGCACGGCGTACACCGACGTCATTAGAACAGAAAGCGGGTTCCACGAAGCGTTTGGGGACAAATTCAACCTAAACGATCTGGTATCCCAGTATTCGCTCGGCGTGGAAGGCTATTTCCAAGCGCCCAAATACAACATGTTTTTGTGGGGTTGTGGTGCTGGAGCCATGGTGGTCGGTCGATCCGATACCGCCCGTATTGGAGACTACAAGGCCAGGGCCTGCTCGAGTGAGCGATTCCAGAAAGACAGTTTCGGCTTTGCCGAGACGCCCAATGGACACAGCTTCGCTTCTCTCGATGGCCAATCAATTTACCGCTTTGCCATGACTGAAGTTGCCACGTTTATCGGAGACTTTTTCCATGACCGCGGCTACAGTCTTGACTTGGGAAACGAGATTATTGTGCCCCATCAACCGAACCCGCGTATTCTCAAGGATCTGGCAAAAGAACTCGAGATACCAGAAGGCAAAATGGTAGTAACCTGTGACACATTGGGAAATATGATCGGCGCTTCAATTCCGATCACTTATCACTTAGCCAAACAAAGCGGTCGAATTCACAAGGGGCAAATTGTCCTACTTTGCTCGTTCGGTGACTCCTATCTCACCACTGCGGGGATTATGGTTGAGGCCTAACAAATCCTCGAGGACAGGCAGCGATTACACGGACCCGGCACCAACTTGCTGGGTCTTTTTTATGCTTAATTCGTTGAACCGTTATCAAATTTAGGCAAACTCCGGTGGAACCACCACTCCTGCACGATAAATAGTAAAATTCTTAATTTGCATGGTTGGCTGGTTTCATTGCCCATTTTGTGTTAGCCTAATCTAATGCGTAGTATCATCCAATTCAAAATTGAAAAGGGGGACAAGTATTATGTGGCCCAGGGGGTGGACCTGCCGATTGTGACTCAAGCCAAGACCCTCGACAAATTGGCTGCGAATATCAACGAGGCGTTGGCTCTCCATCTCGGCCACGAGAATTTGGCTAAATTAGGTTTAAGTCCTCGGCCATCGGTTTTGGCAAATTTCGAATTACCGCGATTGCGTTATGCCTAAATTACGGATCTTGTCCGGTAGCGCGGTGGTTAAAATCTTTTACGAATTCGGTTTCAACCAGGCCAGACAGAAGGGGAGTCACATTAAGCTGGGCCGAAAATCTGATGGAGTTTGGCAAACTTTGACCATTCCTAAACACCGCGAACTTGATCGCGGCACTTTGCGAGCAATTTATAACCAAGCCTTGCGCTATCTTCCAGAATCAGATCTGCGTCCTTGTTTTTATCAGGACTAAAAAGGGGCAACCTTGGCATTTTATTGCTTCGGTTGCCCTGCACTCGTTGGTTCTGTGTCAAGGCATCGCCTTGCTAGAAGTTTCGAGGCAAAGTCAGGATCCTGTCTAAACGGTTGAACAGCCGAATAAACACCCGGCCCAAGAACCAAAAACCAATTACTCCAACAACACACACTTCTGCTCCGATGAGCACTTGTGGCCACGCGTGACAGAGGGCGAATAAGATCGTCGCCAAAAAAGATATTACCACCGCAAGCCAAAAGACCATACAGGCAGGGCCTGTCAAGCACACACTGACAAGAATTCCCGCCTCAACCCAATCTGCACGTGACATAGTGCACCTCCTTTATTTTCTCAATATCAATCCTCCCCGCCTAACGTAAGCAAGAGAATTGACAACTATTCCACCAATCACCCTATCACACCCAGTGCATTAGTCAATTTATTTAGCGCCTATTATCGTCCCCGGCAATTTAGGCAAACTCCGGTGGAACCACCATTCCTGCGCGATAGTAAATAGGTTACTGGTTACCCAATAGAGCGGCACGGCGGCTGGCAAACCAAGGGACACCATAGCAATAATCACGGGCATCACATAACGCATCTGGAGTTGCATACTACGCGCCAGATCCTGTTTGATGTCCGCCTTACCGTCTTTACTAGCCGGGGGAAGTGTCGGCGTTATCATTCTGATCTGGATAAATTGAGTCAGGCCGGTCAGAACGGCTAAGACATAGCTCTTGGCGGTCAGGTCCAGTCCTAAGAGCCAATGATTAACCAGCGCCGGCGCGCTGATAAACGAATAGATTAAATCTGAATTGAAATCGAAACCGGCGCGAAAAACATAAAAAAGTGAGAGCAGCACCGGCAATTGGATCAATAAAACCAGAATACTGAAGAAGGGATTGACCCTATGCTCCCGATAAAGCTCCATGATCTTGCGCGCCTGCTCGGTATTATCCTTATGATCTTCCTTAATAATCTTAATTTTAGGCTCTAATTCCTTCATTCGGATCTGGGTATACGAGACGCGGCGCTGGAGAGGGAGAAGGATGGCTTTTACCGCCACAGTTAAAATAATTACCGCCAAACCAAGATTGTGACCCGGCAAGATGGCGCTCAACCACACTAGAGCGTTATAGAGTGGCTGGTAAAAGATTATTTTAAGGAGAGCAAACATGTTTTCATATTAAAAGAAGGCCGGATTGCTTGAATAAAGATTGTAAATTGGTTTGTAATTGAACGAAGGTTTGATCGGGCGCTGGTGGGGAAGTGATAATCACTGCGCCATAGCCCGGTTTCAATCTCGACGCCAATAATTGAATGGCCTGACGCAAGCGACGTTTCAAGAGATTGCGCCCCACGGCTGTTTTCACTGTTTTAGCCGAGACCACGAGAGCTAGACGAGTGGCCCCACCTGCCTCCAGGAGACGGGCCACGCGGAGCGCCAGACCAACGCTTCTAGTGACCGCGCCGCGACGCAAAATTGAAGCAATTTCAGCCCTTTTTAGGCGATAACGACGCGGTAACATGGTGCTGAAAGACCAATTCTAAACCGCCAAACGCGCCCGCCCCTTGCGTCGCCGTGCCCGCAATACCCGCCGACCGGTCGGCGTGGCCTGACGAACCAAAAAGCCGTGAGTGGTAGCGCGTTTCTTTTTCTTAGGTTGATATGTTCGTGACATCTGGATACTCTAGCATAGGCAACGTTATTAGACAATTTGATATTCTTTTTCGAAAGCATATAATCAGTGGCGATGACGCTTGATTACAAGAAGTTGTGGGATGACACTCTGGCTGGTATTGAAGTAGAGGTGTCTAAGGCCAATTTTGGAACCTGGTTCCGCAACACGCGCATCGTCAAACAAGACAATGGACTGATTGTTATCGGCGTCCCCAACGCCTTCGTCAAAGATTGGCTGGCCAATAAATACCATAAATTAATTCTGCGTGGCCTACGTGAGCTGGAAACCTCGGTCCGAGGCGTTGAATATAACATTACCAAGAGCGAGGACGCCAAGAGTACCAAAATTGAGGGCTCAACTAAGCCAGTTTTTGCCAATCAGCTTAATCTTGAGGGACTCTACACCAATCGCGAAGACAATCTCAACCCCAAGTATGTCTTCGATACCTTCGTGGTCGGCCCTTTCAATGAATTGGCTTATGCCGCCTGCCAGGCCGTCACCAAGAAGATCGGCCAGGCCTATAATCCGCTCTACATCTACGGCGGTACCGGCTTGGGCAAGACCCATCTGATCCAAAGTGTTGGTAATTTCATTAAAAATAATTACAGTAATAAAAAAGTTTATTACGTCACTTCAGAACAATTCGGGATTGATTATGTCACTTCGGTCCAAAACAATAGGGCGAATCAATTCAAAGAAAAATACCGCAAATACGACGTCTTAGTAATGGATGATGTCCAGTTTTTCTCCAATAAAGACAAAACCCAAGAAGAATTATTCCATTTATTCAATCATTACCACGAGAACAACAAGCAAATCATCTTCTCCTCCGACAAACCGCCTAAATATATCCAAAATTTAGAGGACAGATTACGTTCCCGCTTCGAGGGTGGCATGATTGTGGATGTGGTTAAGCCGGATTACGAGTCGCGCCTGGCCATTCTCCAAAGTAAGCTTAAAGATAGCCCTTTTTGCCCTGAAAAGGAGGTGGTGGAATATGTGGCCAGCACCATCCAAGACAGCATCCGCGAGTTGGAAGGAGCGCTCAATTCCATCGTTTGCCAATCGCAACTAAAAAACCGCAATCTCAACCTAAACGAGGTCAAGAACTTGATTAAAAATAACGTCAAACCCAAAAAAACCGTCTCCATTAAAGACGTCGCCGGTATTGTTTCCAATTTCTACAATATCAGCGAAAAGTATTTGTACGAAAAGACGCGGAAAAAAGAAGTGGTCAAACCACGCCAAGTAGTTATGTACATTCTGCGCGAGGACTTCAATACTTCTTATCCCTATATAGGACAAAAACTAGGCAACCGCGATCACACCACCGTGATCCACGCTTATGAGAAAATTAAACACGACATCAAGGACAATAATCTCCTCTCCCAAGAAATCGAGCAAATCAGAACGCTCCTCTATAAAGAGGAATGAGTGTCTGTGGATAAGGTCGGGGACAACTCTGGGGACAATTTGGGACCCAGTTGGGGACAATAATTGAGTTACGGGATCATGTTGATAAGCTTTGGTTTAGAGGTTAGACTTATCAACAGGCGCGAGTTTAAAAAAACTAGCTCCAGAGCCAAGAGGCGCATTTACCCACCATTTTCACTTCTCTAATAGTAGTAAATTTATAAAATAAAAAAACAAATAATAAATACTATGAAATTAGAATGCGGTAAGGAGAAATTGCGTTGGGCTGTGGGAGTAGCCGAAAAGGTCACCGGCAAAAATCTGTCCTTATCGGCCTTGTCCCATGTCCTTTTGGAAGCTAAAGGACATGGTTTGCGTTTGTCTGCTACCAATTTGGATATAGGACTTCTGATTGATCTACCAGCCAAAGTGGAAACGGAAGGTGATGTAATGATCAGTGGCGCCGTGCTCACTAATTTTCTTTCCAATTTAGCGAAAGACGAAAAGGTACGACTAGCTCTGGTTGGTGAGAATTTGACTGTTAGCGGAACTAATAATTCCAGTTTAATTAAAACCTATCCACGAGATGATTTTCCGACCATTCCAAAGATTAAAGAGGGCGCTAGTTTTGTTTTACCGACCAACACCTTGGTGTCGGGGTTGAAAATGGTGGCTTACGCCGCGGCGCTTTCTGATATCAAACCGGAAATCGCCAGTGTTTATCTCTATAGTCGTGATGGCGAGATCAATTTGGTGGCCACCGACTCCTTCCGTTTGGCTGAAAAACGGCTAATTCTTGGAGGAAAAATCATTACTGAACCTAAATTAATTATTCCAGTCAAGAATATTGCCGATATTCTGCGGGTTCTGGAGGGGGCGGCCGACCAGGTAACGATCACTTACAATAATCATCAGCTAGCGCTTAGCGGCGAGGGTTATTACCTGACTTCGCGCTTGGTCGAGGGTATATACCCTGATTATCGCCAAATTATGCCCACCGAGACCAAAACTGGCGTGGTGGTCTTGAGGTCTGATCTCCAAAATGCTCTCAAAGTCTCAAATGTCTTCACTGATCGGCTTAATCAGGTCAACTTAAGAGTCAGTGTCAAGGATGGCCTCTTCGAGCTTAGCTCGCGTAGTAGCGATATTGGCGAGAGTACTACTAATCTGGAGGCGACGCTCCAAGGCGAGGACCTGGAGGTGAGCTTCAATGTGCGCTACCTCCTTGATTGTTTGGCCGTAATCACCAGTGACAGTATTAGTCTCAAGTTCAACGGTCGTGGCCGCCCCATTATGATCTCCGGCATCGGTGATAATTCCTTCACTTACCTGATTATGCCCCTGAATCGGTAAAAAAATAGAAAAATATATATGGAGGTAAATAAAAACAAAATCGTCTTGTTCAGAGGTAAAGGGATCAGAAAAATATTACATAATAACGAGTGGTGGTTCTCGATTATTGATGTGGTCGAAGCGGTAGCCGGGACCGATAGGCCAAGAAAATACTGGGCTGATCTTAAAAAAAAGCTCGTAAATGAGGGTTATTTTGAACTGTCCGAAAAAATCGGACAGTTGAAGCTACTCGCCTCGGACGGAAAAATTAGGGAAACAGATTGTGCCGCGACGGAAACTATTTTTCGCATTATCCAGTCCATCCCCTCTCCAAAAGCTGAACCATTTAAGCGTTGGTTGGCGAGGGTGGGCTACGAGCGAGTACAAGAAATAGAAAACCCGGAATTAGCAGCCAAGAGAACTAGATTTATCTACAAACTGAAGGGCTACAGTGACGATTGGATTGAGAAACGAATGCGCGGCATTGTAATCCGCGAAGAATTAACTGGCGAATGGCAAAAACGTGGCGCAAAAGAGGATAGTGATTATGAAATCCTGACCGCCGAAATATCCAAGGCCACTTTCGGGATCACCCCCAGCGAGTACAAAAAGTTAAAAGGTTTAAGACGTGAAAATCTGCGCGATCATATGAACGATTTCGAACTGATTTTCAATATGCTCGGCGAGCGAGCGACAACGGAAATTCATCGGACAGAAAATTCTCAAGGCGTGTCAAAATTAAAGGCTGATGCCAAGGCCGGAGGCAATATTGCCGGCGGTGCCCGGAAAAAATTAGAGAAACGGCTAGGGCAAGCGGTCATTTCCAAACGGAATTACTTAAAACAGAAAGAAAATGGAACAAATACGGCTCTATTTAGCCAAATTTAAGGATTGGCGACCGGCGGACGCCGATCTCAAAGAGACTCTGCGAGACATCATCAAGCGCCGCTGGGGAGTGGCAGTAAATAACAACAATATCCGTCTCTCCGGTTTCACTGTGTATCTGAAAATCAAACCAATTTTGCGGAGCGAAATTATGATCCACCAAGAGGCAATCGTTAAAGAATTGGAAGAAAAATTGGGCCACAAAACGCCGAAGAAGATTGTGTAGACCTCCACTTGGACACCAGGTGTCCAAGTGCTTGATTAACTCCAGAAAAAATAAACCCACCCCGACGCTTGGCCGGAATGGGTTTTGATCCATGATCTGATTTGGTCCTTTAACCACGAGCGAAGGGCTTGCAAACTCTTCGCTTGATGTCGTCGTATCGCAGGCGGATACTGCGATTGGCTCGTGGTATGGCCTTGAGATCCACCGGTACCGACGTCTGATTAGTGCAGGCGATCGGTTGGTAGAGGGCCTCCAGACGCTGGGCCTGGAGCCGTCGCCGCTGTTTCACCCTTGTTTCCTGGTTTTGTCTCGCCAATTCCTGCTGTCGGGCCCGCTCCAGCTCGCGCTTTTTCCGATGAACTTCTCGACGAAGTTCTTCCTCGGACTCTGTTTCCAGAGACGCCAATGATGAGCGGCCGGTAAATACTTTTTCCTTCAACCACCAAAGAGCCAGAGCACCGTAGCCGATGAGCATTTGGATGACGAGTAAGCCAGCAAATATGCCAAGTAAGGCCAGTCCGGCATACACGGCGACAAATCGCGGATCCGGCATTCGGAAGAGCCCACTCCTTGGGGTCAAGGGGGTGCTGATTGTAGCGAAAACGAGCGTCAGCGCGATTGGCACCACCGGCATACAGGCCCAGAGGCACCAGGGCTGGAGATCGCCTTGGGCATCGGCGATAAAGACCGAGCGCTTGAGGTGGAATTGTCGAGACCAAGATCCGCAGTGGTCGTGGTTGTAGTAGACGTCTCCCCAATCAGCGTCGGGATCGAAGATCTTCCGCCAATCAAGGCCGCGCATTCCCCAGGCCAGCCACCACAAGAAGACGGGTACCTTACAGAGAGACATGAGAGTAAAGGCGGCAGCAATGACCAAGGCCGCTCCCAGATACAGGAGGGCCATCACTACCGGCTGAATGGTGAAAGCGAAAGGCAGCCGCTTGCGGAATTGGCATTGGTCGCGTGGCTCGGTCTTGTAGGGCTTATTGGTCCAGCGCCAGACCCAGCCACACGGCTTCGGGGCGAAGAATTTCTCGTCCACCGTTACCGTGAGCTCGGCATGGCTGATCTCGCCGTAGCCATGTTCGTGGCTTTGGAAATACTTGGGATCGGCGATCGATGTCGATATCGGCTTAGCCGTGAATTCTTCGCCCTGGATCAGACTGTAATTGTACGCGTTGCCGTAGCGCCGGAGATAATCTCCCAAGACGTGACCACCTACGCACCAGACAATGGTGGCGTGGATGATATGCCGGCCCGGGACTTCGAAGTTGATGAAACCCAGGGCTTGATGCAAGGGGAAGAGGTAACGCTTCTCCGGCGCTGTGCCGGTGATAATGAGAAGCACTTGTGGCTGGTTGATTTTCCCGGCCACCTCCGCTTCTCGCAGGGCCCGCAAGACGCTCGGGCAGACACACCAGCGCACCGCCGTGCTGGCGTCGGGCGAATCTCCGCCGAGGATATGGAGCTCAATCAGCCCTTTCTGGTATAAAGTACAAAAACGCCGGCCTGTTTTCACAAAATATGTTTGAATTTGG
>CAYIMH010000011.1:0-13380 GCA_964364525.1 uncultured Candidatus Saccharibacteria bacterium
GGTAGTGGCCGAGCTCCAGATGACCGCCAAGCGCAAGAATCTAGAGCTTAATTTCAGCGCAGCGGCAGGGGAGAACTTCACCCTGAATGGCGATGAGGGCAAATTGGTACAGGTGGCGCATAATCTGATTGATAATGCCATTAAGTACAGCAATCAGGGCCAAATTGAGGTCCGGCTAGCGCATACGGGGAGTGATAATAAAAAAATCCGTTTGGAAATTAAGGACAACGGCGTGGGCATAGATCCGACTGTGCTCAAGAGCCTATTCCAAAAATTTACTCGCGGCGCCGGCGCGAGCGACACCAATGCCGGCGGCGCCGGCCTCGGTCTCTTCGTCGCTAAGCAGATCGTGGAGGCCCACGGCGGCAAAATCTGGGCCGAATCCGAGGGGGTGGGGAGGGGGAGTACCTTTGTGGTGGAGGTGTAAAAATTAGATGCCTTCGTGCGTTGTGCGTATTTACAGTAATGGTATTATGTGCTATTTTTGGTATAAATCACAAGAAAACGAAATCTAATGAAACACAAAAAACAGAAAGTGGAATTTATATTTGAGCAAGGAATACTGCAGAGGAGCTTTTATTTGAGAAGTACTAATTTAAATATCCGCAAATTGACTAAACTGTTTCCGGTTGCCCCGACCTTTATTATAATGCAGGTTTTTAGAACTAGGAAATCATTTTTAAAAGCAATTAACAAAAAAAGGGTGCCAGATTGGTTTGTCGCTTACGTGCCATTCCGAAGCACTTCTTGCATCTATCTATTTGATGATAAAAATCGGTTTACTTCAAAAAAAGTATTAGGCCAAGTAATACTACACGAAATGACCCATCTCTATACAAACACCCTAAATCCGAATTTACCAGATTGGTTAAAAGAAGGAATTTCAGTATATGTTGCATCCCAGATTTTTAAACCCTTAATATCAACTGCGGATTGGAAAAAAATTACACCAGAAGGCACGCCCTTCGGTCGTGTGTCTTGGAAGGTTGCCGCAGGGCACAATGGCTATAACATTGCTGGGTTGTTAGTTATGTTTTTTGTAAGGCGGTATGGATGGAAAAAATTTATTGTTGCGATAGGCCGTTATTACTCGATACGTCTTTCTATTAAAAATATCCCACCATACTTCGGCGAGAAATTCGGAGAGTTCATAGCCGACTTTAAAAAACAGTTTGTAAAATAAAAAAGGAGGAAAGCGTGTTCGCTTTCCCCCGATGTTGCTCGGAACCAGTACCTAACAGATCACTTAACACACGGGTTCCCGTCGCAGTTGAAACAACTACAGTCACCATTTTCGTCACTGCCGCACATCTCTGCGTCGAACAGCGATACCTCAGCGAACACTTCTTGTTGCTCGCTTTGGTCCTCGACCGAGTCGCAATAAATTTCTTCTGGCGTAATCATCACCTCCTTTCATGTTGGGTTGATGTTACCAGGAAACCCTTCCGGATCAACTTGTGGTAAAGACTCTTTACACCACGCCGTTCCTCTTCGGTTATTGCGCCTGATTGTTTAAGAAAGAACGAAAAGTCAAACTCATCCTTTCTTTTCAGCATAGTTCTGAGGAAAATTGCGGCCCCCCGGTTTACTAGGACGATAACCAGAGGGCTGATTTTGTAGACCAGGGCCCCGAAGGTTTCGTCGCGGAACCTTATCTGTGGACATACCATGACCTTGGTTGGAACGTCGCTTATCTTCTCGGGCAAGCGTGAAGTCAGGCGTTCCTGTGGTAAACCAACCAAACGCTGTGTGTCAGCATAGTAATCCACGTTCTTTAGGCCGGATATGAGCGTGTTGACACGACAGCCCCCTCTGCAGGCGGCCACAACTCGACAATCGCGACACCCTTCGGGAATAAACTTGCCTTCGTGCCAACCGGCCATTTTCTGCCAAATATCGGCGAGCGGTTCGTAGAGGATATTCCCGTAGCTTGTTTCCATGTGAGAACATGGTCTCACATTTCCGTCAGCGCCGATCGTAACCGTTGTGCGGCCGGCTACGCAGGTGCGGTGCGAAAAGCGTTGGTACGCAGGAGTACCTGCAAGGAGACATCTGGGGTAACAACCCAAGATGTCGACGGGAATGTTAAGCAGGTCCTCAATCCGCATGAGCTCAGTGAGAGACCAATGCACTTCCTCTGCTGACAGGAGAAATGCACCGTCGGGCATATGGGTATTGGGGAGTGCCTTTGTCGCACAGAATGTACGCACGCCGAGATTCTTAGCAAGGCGTGCTGTCATTTCCATTGCGTGGAGATTTTCCCGCATAAGAACCATATTGAGACTCACCGGAATTCCGTGCTGGATGGACGAGGCTGCTGTCCTGATTACCTTGGCGTGGGTGCCACTCGGAGCACCAGCGAGACGTTCGTGCTCCGCTGCATCCGCTGACAAAAGAGAGAAGAGAATCGATACGTCGCCGTGTTTACCAGCGAGCTTTTCGACATCTGTTTTCATCATCAGACTAAGGTTTGTGTTGATTGATGCGTGGATGCCTGTTTTCTTGGCCATTTCCAGTAGCGCGAAAACTTCTTTACATCGTGAAAACGGCTCGCCGCCAGTGATTGTGATCGACGGAACTTGGTTTGTGGTCAGTTCCTGTACAATGCGAGAAAGATCCTCGCAGGAAAGATGTCGACTGGGCTTGGTTGTCCCAGCTGGACGCCAGTAGTTGTAACAATGGCGACATCGCCAGTTGCAAGCCTGTGTCAATTCGATTTGCACATCTACTGGCGCACTGAGTTTGGCTGCCATAATCACCCTCCTTTCTTTTGTTGGTTTGGGACTATGTCAAGGTGCTGTACAAGGTAGAATTACCTCTGCCTGCTTGTAATAATAAACAATCGTAGATTATTGTCAAAGTCCCGGACTCTTCATTGCCAAACAGATCGTCGAGGCCCACGGCGGCAAAATCTGGGCCGAGAGTGAGGGGATAGGTAGGGGGAGTACCTTTGTGGTGGAGGTGTAAAATTATGATTGAATTTCATTACGTAACCCCAAAAGAAGAAGCCAATTAGAAATTGAGCACTTGCCTAACTTTAACTAATTATGATAGGATGGTTAGAGTTGTGGTTTGACTGCGTAAGTCGGACCGTCGTTCCTTGTAATGGAGCTAAGCTCTAGAAAGTTGGTGCAGTCATGAAGAGTGTGACGCTAGAGAGATCCGCCGTTGTTCTAAGGCAAGACCTTGCTAGCGGCGAACAAGCGATCAATCAGCTTGATCTTGGTCCCATCAAGGTGAAATTGATGGAGCGAGAGGAGGGGGAAGGTTGGTCTTTGGATCAGGTGAACACTGTCGAGAAGTGGTACAAGAGATTTCTACTTTTGAACCTCAAGTACCCTTCAGCCTCAATTGTGCCAAATGCGGAAATTGACACTTTCTGGCATTACCACATTCTCGACACTCAAAAGTATGCTGAAGACTGCGGGGCAATTTTTGGTAGATTCCTTCACCATTTTCCGTATTTCGGCATGCGCGGCGCAGAAGACGCCAAAAACCTCGAGCGGGATTTTGGTAGCACGGAAGAGCTTTTCCTTGCTGAGTTCGGTGAACCTATCGGTCAGATGCGGGCAGCTTTTTCTCCAGAAGATCTTGAGCTTCCCGCTGGATCTGGAAACGGCATGAAATGCAAAGCCGGAAACTGTCGTTCGTGCAAGGGGTCTGTTTGCAAGAGTGTCATGGACAACATCAGACCGGTTTTTGCCGGCTGATGGTTCGGAGATCAGTATCACTTCAGTCACTTACTTAAAATAAGGGTAGGTGACTTTTTTATAGACTAAGAACCGTGCGGTTTTGTATTGGGTAATGGCTCATTATTTTTTAAAAATCGTTCGAACCATTCAAGTGTGAGTTTCGTTTCTTCCACTTTGAATTCACTTAATCCATGATCGCCACCCTCAAACATAACTAGACGAAATGGAATTCTTTGATTCAAAAGTTTTTCGGCTAGGCGGATGGAATCCAACGGATTAACTCTCCAGTCCGCTGTGCCGTGCATAATTAAGAGGGGAGTTTTCTTGGGGAGTTTTTCTGCCCAATACAGAGCCGAGCGCTTAATCTGCTCTTTTTGACTTTCACCGTATAGATTTATCTGATGTTCTCGCCATCCTTTTCTAAAGCTGGGGGCGCTAACTTCGTCGGTTGGTCCGGCACCAGCAACGGCGGCTTTGATCCAACGGACTTTACTTAAACACATATAAGTCATGGCCGCTCCGCGGCTCCAGCCGTACATTCCAATTTTTGTTGTGTCTGCCCAGGCGTACTCTTTTAAAATTTTATAGAGATTTAGAATATCAACCAAATTATCACCGCCCCAATCGTCGGCACCTTCACTGCCAGGACCACCAGCGTAATTACTCGCAATTACGATGTAACCTTGTTTAGTCACTTCAGCCAAATCAATAAACAATTGTCCCTGCTTGATGGAGCCGAATTCTCTGGAGCCGCCTCGGTTCCAGATAATACAAGGTATTTTCTTTTTTAAGATCTTTGGCTCGATCATATACCCCATTATTTTATTCCGTCCCGATCGATAGAGAATACGATAGACATTAATTTTGGCCGCATTGCTTCTGGCCAGCCCAAACAGCTTTGAACCGACTTTTTGTTCTACTTCGGGGTCAAGAGAGAGCGTCGAAGCCCCCAAGATGAGAGGGAGGAGTTTAATTTTTTCTAGATTATCCATTCAATCATTAAGATACACCGGAAAGCACTATTTGTAAACCATAAAATTTCTGCTACACTTTCCTTAGTTGAGCGAATGGCCCAGTCGGCGACTTGTAGTAGTGGAATACACCATCGGAGGCCAAAAGCTGTGCCACCGTGGTCTTTCCAACGCCATCGACGCCGTCAAGGCTGACAAATAGATTCACTAGATCACCTCCAAAATCGCACGGGTAGTAGTTTTGTTGCCAAGTTCGAGCACGATCTTCTCCTCGCCAACCCTGCCCAGTAATGCTTTGCCAAGTGGAGAAGCTGGTGTGATAACCGTTATTCTCTTTTCCCCGGCCTCAAGCTCTATCCCGCCACCGACTGGTGACAGTATCACGCATTCTTGTTTTTGCCCATCAAGAGTCTCCAAAGTGATCACACTTCCCAATTGTGCCATACCACCAGTTTTTAGCTCATCAATATCAGAAAGAAAATCTTCCGCAATTGACAAGGCGTGCTGTAACTCAATCTTGCGTAACTCGTGAGCTGCGGCCATGGCCTGGGCTTCTTCCTTGAACGTGTCGTATCTGGATTGCATCCTCCCAATATGCCTGTTTGCTTCATTTTGTGAATCTTGGCGCGCCCTTTCGGCGTCAGCCATCTGATCGCTCAATGTTGACCTAATAGACTCAAAAATCTTGCGTTTGTTCACTTTCATTTGAGACTCCTTGAGTGGAGGTGTAGCCCCTTGCCGTAATTAGGGTAGCTCTATGAGTGTCGCTGTCAAGAAATCATACTGATATTTTTTAGATGTTTTATCCTCCGCTATTGCTGTAAAGGTGATCACATTGTTGGTGGCCTCCAAATATTTTATTTCTTTCATGCCAAAATCAAAAATATTTTTCAGATCAGCTGGATTTCCGGTAGAACTAACATAAACGCCATCACTGCCTGATCCATCCATCGCATGGTAATAACTCACTGCGGCCAATTTGCTCCCATCCGGCGACCAACGAATATAAGGTTGCCTGTTATCGTCCCAGCCGACAAGAATATTAGGCGGAATGATATCTTGGCCGGTGCGAACATCTACCCAATGATTATCTTCTGATTCCCAATAAACAACACTGTAGAATAAATAATTGCCCTCTGGAGAATAGGTGAGCTCGGTAATCCCGCCGGAGAGAGAAAGATACGGTTTGAATTCTTCAATTAATTTTGTTTCTCCGTTCGGGCTGGTTATTTCTAGCTTTTCATAATAACTAACGATCTCGGGCGCGCTATTAAGGACGTATTTGTCGCCTTGAATCAGGCGAGCAGTATAACCGGAGAGAGGATGAGTCAGGTTGGTTTTGGTCTCTTCTGGTTGGGGAATAATGGTGTGTCTGGGTTCATCGCGGTTGCTCTCAACGGCAGGTCCTTGGTCGGGAATCGCGATTGGTTTTTCGCGGTCAGATACCCTTGCCATAACTAGGACCAGTCCAAATAAAATTCCTATAGCCAAAACTTTGTGTATCATTTCGCTATCCTAACACAAAAAAGAGCAAGGGGCTAAACCTTGCTCTTGGCCCAATTACTCCCAATTGAGAGTCTCTGGGTCGATGAAGCGTTCTGGGAAGGCTGGTTTGTCCAACTCGCCGCAATCTTTGCCTGGTAATGACCCCCGACGATCTAGTACGCCTGCGTATGTTCCGTGGCGCTTTTGGAAATGGAGGTGGGGATTAAAATTGGTATTGCCTGGAGAAATCGTGGCGATTCTCTTACCAGCAAAGACCCAGATATTGGTGGCTCCGACCAAATCAGGCATCGGGATCACGTGGATATAAGCGCTGGTCCACTTGCCAGTATTATCCTCGTGCTCAATAACCACGTACCCGCCCCATTTCGTATCTCGTTGGGCATAACGAACGTATCCATCAGTCGTGGCGTAGACTGAATCTCCACTAGCCGCCCTGAAATCGGTGCCGGTGTGGAAGCGTCTAACTTCACGGCCGGTAGCCGTGATACAAGTTTCTCCAAGCCACCAATCGCCAAAGTGATAACCAGAAATCCCATTGCCAGGATACGTACCTCCTAGTGGAAATTTGAGCTTCGGGGCTGGGAGGCCGCCCTTCGCGACCAGCTTGGGTCGCTTGCCGGGGTCGGCGCTGTAGTCCGAACTATAGAACTCGTTCCAGGCGTTCATGGTGTCTACCGGCCGCAACAAGAGGCCGAAGTTGGCATAGTCACCGCGACGCCAGGCATTATAGAGATCAGTGATGTCGATCTCATACCAGGCGTCAGACTTCGGGGCCGTCAAGGGTCCGTCTCGCCACTTGACCGTCATCGGTCGATCTTGCCACCAGAGGCGATCCAGATCTCGGCCGGTGCCTTGAAGACGCCAATCCCACGGCTCGGTGATCCGTTCCAACCAGACCTCGGTGCTCTTGGTGCTTCGCCGACCGAAGCAATAGAGCGCTAGTTTGGCCGACTTGACTTCCGTTGGCAGACGCTCGAGGTTGAACTGGAGCAGAATGCAATACTCGTCGCTCCAGCCACCCACAACCAACCGGTCATCGTTCTGGCCGCCTCCGGGTCGACCGTTGTCCGGAGCGTAAGAGTAGACGCTGGTCGTCCAGATGTCTTTGCTCTCGCCGGGCCCCGGTTGATAAGTCGTGTCGGTGGCCGATGGGACGGGCGGCCCAAAGAGGCCGCTCCCCGCGTCCGTACCGCAATCCTGGCCCATGCACGCCGCCAGCGCCAATAATGAGAAACAAACTTGCTTGCGCATCGCGCGCTCCTTTCTGTGGCTCTTGGCCACGCCATTGAGATAAAGAAAAGATCAAAACTCCTTCAGAATATTATTACGAAAAGGGTTGGCTGGCAACTGGTTTATTGTCGAAGTGTAAAAAGATATCCACCGCCATTTCTGGTTGCGCGTATTTTAATAAGGTGGTATAGTAACCTTGGCTGGAATCTTTTTGAAGGAGCTGTGTCATGGACGAACAGCGATTAGTGAGGATTGAGAGATTGCTGGAGGAATTGTTGGACGAGGCCGAGAAAATCGATCCGAATTGCCGGGGCAATAATGGCGATACTCACGCGCTCCGAGAAACGCTAATGAGTTTTTGCCATGTGGCGACGGAGAAGTGCCGGCAAATAAAGGATCGCCCGCGAGTCTTGCGCGAGACACTCGCCAGAGTTTGCGGGGCTTTCCTCCTATTGTGTCGCCGTATCGGGCGACATAGAACACAATAATCACAACGATTTCAGCAACATTCTCTTGGGCCGCCGCCTCAACGTCGGCGGCCTTTTTTGTTCCAACGGGGACACTTAATTTTTCCAAGAGTGGAGAGACGGGATCAAGGCAAAAAATAAAAGCCAACTGACGCTCTAGGACTTAGTGATGCCGTCGTGCAGATCTTCAAAAGTGCCGACGGTGTAAGCGATGGCGGCGGCCGGGGAAATTAGCGCGGTGTAGAGCGCGCGCCAGAATTTGCTCTCAATTCCTTCACGCTTGGGCCAGAGCCAGGAGGTAAGCACCGCCGCCGGTATGAGCACGAGGCCATAAAGGCAGAAAAAAATAATCCTCAAAATTTTCCCCGTAATTTCCAGCATGGTTTTAATTTTCCAATCTTAATACAGGTTAGTAAAAAAGACAAAAAAAGAGGCGGCCATACAGGTCGCCTCTGGTTGTTGGTGGTGCTGGGTTGGGTTAGCGCTGAAATTACCCCGATATCTCGTCTTCATAGATGATGGCGTCGAGCTCCGCCATGGTTTTGGAGTAGGCGCGACTAATGATCCGCTTGACGAACATGGCCAATTCCCATTCGGGAAACCCAAGTTGTTTGGCGCTTGGGGTCCAAGTGGATTCCGCCTTCCTCCATTTCGTGTTGAAGAAGCGCCTCGGCGATCTCCCCAGCTCGTTCGTGCGAAATCTCCATATTGTCCTCCGCAAAAAAATTGTTACCCAGATCGATGGGTGCCGGTTGGTGGCTACATCCACCAACCTCATGAGCATAGCAAGCTCTAAGTTATTTGTCAAGTACCTCACTTCGACCAAAAAAGGTAAATTGATGGTGTGGAAATTCTGGCGATTAAGACAAAATTATTCCCGGCGGGCGCCGACCTACTTGCTTTTCTGTTAAAAAATCTACCAGTACTTAATAACGGGGACGTGGTGGCCATTACTTCCAAAATTATCGCCTTATCGCAGAATCGAGTCGGACTATTGGTTGATAAGACGATGTTGATTAGGCAAGAGTCTAAGGAAATTATTGAAATGCCGTGGGCGCTACTTACTCTCACCGACGATGGTTGGTGCCTGAATGCCGGCGCGGATGAGTCTAACGCCGCCGGTAAACTCATCTTGCTTCCCAAGGATCCTTATCGGGTGGCGAACATTATCCGCGCTAAATTATTAAAACATTTTAGACTTAATAAACTAGGAATTATTATCACTGATACCAAGAGCGTGCCTTTGCGGGTGGGGACAATTGGACGAGCACTAGCCTATGCTGGGTTTAAGCCCCTCCGAAGTTATATCGGCAAGGCCGACTTATTTGGCCGAAAAACTCGTTTTACCGAAAGTAATCTGGCCGACGCTTTGGCGGCCAGCGCGGTGTTGCTGACGGGGGAGGGCGACGAGAGCAAGCCCCTGGCGATAATTCGCCAAGCGCCACTCGATTTCGTTGAGATTAGGCGGAAACTCCGAACACTGGCTTTGAATCCAGAGACTGACGTTTACGGTCCAATTTTTAGAATAAAAAAACCGTTCCGACGTGACATCGGAACGGCTCAAGGCCTCTAATCTTTCTCCAAGCTACGGAGAACCTCCAAGTACAGGTCTTCGACAATTTTTTGTTGTCGTCGGCCGGTTTTAGCATAATGATCAAGACCGGGAGCGGCGTTGACTTCTAAAACATGGTAGATTGCCGGTCTTTGACTGATATCGCCATGGACCATTAGATCGACCCCACAAAGACGTAGACCCATGTCTCGGGTGAGCCTCACGGCCAGGGCCTGAAAAGCAGGATGAATTTTGTCAGTCACATCAATCGAATCACCGCCCGAGGAGAGATTGGCGTTGTCGAGTAAGTAAACACGAGTGCCCCGGCTTGGCACTGATCGAAAGCTTAGGCCCTGTTGTTTCAGTTTTTCGGCGATGCGCGGATCCCTCGGTTTGATTACCGTGTCACGACTCGAAGCAATGAAGCGATTTTGCTTGTCTTTCAGCAATTGTCGAATGGTCGAACGACCATTGCCTAGCACGTTGAGCGGTGTCCGTTCATAGGCCGAAATCACTCGACCATCCAAAACAACAACGCGGTAATCTCGACCTTCGATAAACTCCTGGACCAGCGCCACGCGGTCGCCCTTGAAGATGAAGCGCATTGCCCGATAGAATTGCCGTTGATTGTAAACCAGGGTAATGCCAACGCCTTGACTTCCGCTGTTTGGCTTGACGATGACGGGGAAGCCCATTGCTCTGGCATAGCGATAGGCCGCGTCGATATTGCGAGGGGAGTGAATCGCCCGCGCCCAATCATCAGAGAAAAAGGTGCGACCATGGATGACCGGGTAACCAATTTGAGCCATGAAGAAATTGGCAAAGTCTTTGTCTTTGGCAATCTCGGAAGCGCCCAAGGGATTAAGGTCCAGACTGGAATAGCGGAAATAACGCCGTCGGCCATTCTTGAAAGTAATTTGGCCGACGATACCCCACTCGGGCTCAATTAACACCGTGGCGCTACCTTCTTGAAAACTTGCCCCAGAAGGGGCCTGAAGGTTTGCTTTTTCATTCTCGGCTCCTTGTAAAGGTGCAATTATGCGCTAAAACTTACATTTTTGCAAGTTTTTTATCCTGACTAAAAATAGCATTTTTGATAATGCCGGTCAATTTTGTTATAATCACGATTATGTCAAAAGCTCAAAAAATCTTGCTCTCGGGGGTGAAGCCGACGGGGCGGCCGCATGTGGGAAATTATTTCGGTGCGCTGAAGCAATTTGTGGATCTCCAACATGATTATCACTCTTTCATTATGCTGGCTAATTATCACGCCTTAACCACCTCTCATAATCCGGCCGAGATTCGCCGCGACACGCTTGACCTGGCGATCGATTACTTGGCCATCGGACTCGATCCAGTTAAGGCGACGATCTTTCGTCAATCCGACGTGCCCGAGCACACCGAGCTCGCTTGGATTTTTAATTGTCTTACGACCATGCCCTACCTTATGCGCGCGCACGCCTACAAGGACGCCGAGACGAAGAATAAGGAGGTCTCGGTGGGTACCTTTGATTACCCGCTTCTCATGGCGGCCGATATCCTGATGTATGATCCTGACGTCGTGCCGGTGGGCCAAGATCAGAAACAGCACGTCGAGATCGCCCGCGACACGGCCGAGAAATTCAATCGCGTCTTCGCGCCAATTTTCAAATTGCCCGAGCCACTGATTATGAAGGAGGTTAGCGTGGTGCCCGGCCTCGACGGTCAGAAGATGTCGAAAAGTTACGGCAATACCATCCCGCTTTTCGCGGCCGATGAAGAAATTAGAAAATTGGTGATGAGTATTAAAACCGATTCCAAAGGCGTGGAGGAGGCCAAGGATCCGGAGACTTGTAATGTTTTCGCCTTGCACAAACTTTTTGCTACCAGTGACGAGAGCAAGAAACGGTTAGACGAATTAGAGAAGCGTTACCGCCGGGGCGGCAAAGAGGGGATCGGTTATAAAGAAGCTAAAGAAATTTTGGCGGAAAACATGATCAAATATCTAACACCAATGCGTGAGCGCCGCGCCGGTATTGCCGCCGACCCCGAAGCCGTTGAAAAAATTCTTGCCAACGGCGCCGAAGCGGCCCGCGACTGTGCCAGGCAAAAAATGGAAGCCGTCAGACTAGCCGTGGGGGTGAAGTAATCAACTTAACCAATGAAAATCATTTATCCGCCGGTGAAAATACGGGACGTGTGGAGAATTTTCTGGCAGGGCATCAGGCCTCATTTGACGAGTCTGTCTTTGGCGGTGCTGGGGGCGGTGATTGGTAGTGTAACGATAATTATAACGCCGCTTTATTATCGGCGTTTTTTTGACTTGGTGGTTTCGTCGGGCGATCGCTTGTTCTTGGCGCCGCAACTTTTCCATCTGATACTGTTAATCCTGGGCCTTAATACTGTCATGTGGCTGGCCTGGCGATTATCTGGTTTTAGTGATAACCACTTTCTGTCTCGGGCCATTCCTCGGTTGAGGCAGATCGCCTTTGATCGCCTTATCCATCATTCCCATTCTTTCTTTGTTCAGAATTTTGGCGGCGCTTTGGTTCAGCGTGTCAATCGTTTTGCCAACGCCTTCGAGCGTCTGGCCGATCGCATTATCTATGACGTGCTGTCTCTCGGTATCAAAATCATCGGTATTTCAGCTGTCGCCTACATTATCTATCCTTTTTTCGCTTGGATAATTTTGTTCTGGGTAGTGGTTTTTCTGACCTTTAATTTTTTCTTTGCCCGCTGGAAACTAAAGTACGATTTGCGTCGGGCCGAGAGCGATTCCGCTACTACGGCGATGCTGACCGATGCCATTACCAACCATAATACGATCGAGCTTTTCAATGGCCACGGGCGGGAGAATCGAAATTTTGAGGGGGCCACTAATCAGCAGGCACGCGTTACTTTGTTTACTTGGAATCTCGACGCCTTGGTCAACGCCATCCAAGCCGGCCTATTTTTCGCCTTAGAATTCGGCGTGTTCTATTGGGCGATTAAGTATTGGTCTTTAGGAGCGATTACGGCCGGCACTTTCGTCTTGTTGCAAATTTACGTGCTCGATTTGGGCGACAAGGTCTTCAGTTTTTCCCGCATTATCCGTGACATTTACCAGAGTTACGCCGATGCCAAGGAGATGGTGCAGATTATGAAGTTGCCACCGGAGATCCAGGATGTGCCGGGCGCAGTGCCGCTCCGGGTGGAGGAAGGGGAGATAATTTTCGATCAGGTTAATTTCGGTTTTAATTTAGAGCGCGCCGTTCTTAAGAATATCGCCGTGACTATCAGGGCGGGAGAAAAAGTGGCACTAGTCGGCCCGTCCGGCGCCGGCAAGTCCACCTTCGTCAAGTTGCTCCTGCGTTTTCATGACGTGAAGGAGGGCGCGATAAAGATTGACGGTCAGAATATTAAAGCGGTGACCAAAGCGAGTCTTTACGATGCCATCAGTCTGGTACCGCAGGACCCGGTACTTTTTCATCGTAGTCTCCGGGAGAATATCCGTTATGGTCGGCCGGGGGCGAGTGATGAGGATGTGGAACAAGCGGCGAAGTCGGCTCATTGCGACGAGTTTATCCTCCAAGCTCCGGATGGTTATGATACTTACGTGGGCGAGCGGGGGATTAAGCTCTCGGGCGGCGAGCGTCAGCGGGTGGCCATTGCTCGGGCGATCCTGAAGAACGCGCCCATTCTCGTTCTCGATGAAGCCACTTCCAGTCTCGATTCCCACTCTGAAAAATTAATCCAGGAGGCTCTCGGTAATTTGATGAAGGGTCGCACCACTATCGTCATCGCCCACCGTCTCTCCACCATCCGTCAGATGGATCGCATTATTGTGATTGACGGCGGCCAGATAGTTGAGCAAGGCAATCACGATGAGTTGACCCATCAAAACGGTCTCTATGGTCATCTTTGGCAACTCCAAGCCGGCGGCTTTTTGGGGTATAAAGTCCCTTTTCGCCGGCCTGTTTTAACCCCTTCATCTTGCTGTTAAG
>CAYIMH010000012.1:0-13312 GCA_964364525.1 uncultured Candidatus Saccharibacteria bacterium
AGATTTTTGGTAACATGGCAAAGGACAAACAAAACAAGATTTTAGAAACAAAATTGCTCATTTATGAATGCGAAGGGACAGAAAGCCAGATAAAAGAATGGTTTAAGACCATAAATATTGCCGGTGTTCCGCTCAATAATCAGGAATTACTCAATGCCGTATATTCTGGCCCATTTGTAACTAAGGCTAAAGAGGAATTTAGCAATAGCCAAAACGCCAACATTCAGAAATGGAGTGCGTATGTATCGGGTAGCGCCAACCGACAGGATTTTTTGGAATGCGCTCTTGATTGGGTAAGCAAAGGCAATATTGGCGACTACATGAGCAAACATCGCAAGGATAAAAATATTGATGAGTTAAAAAAGTATTTCAATACCGTCATTGATTGGGTATCTAGCGTATTTACTGATGTAGAAAGCGAAATGCGCGGGCTTGAGTGGGGACGACTTTACGAGGAGTATCACAAAAAGGCATACAATATGGCGAAAGTATCGGCCGAGGTGCGTAAGCTCTATGGCGATCCGTATATAAAAAACCGCAAAGGTATTTTTGAGTATATTCTTGGTGGTTCAGTTGATACGAAGTTGCTAGATGTCCGAATTTTTGATGAGGCAACCAAAAGAGCTGTTTACTCGAAACAAACTAGTGAAGCTGAAACTAAAGAGAAATCAAACTGCTCGCTTTGTGCCGTTGGTCACGATGTAAACAAGGGAAAGATTTGGGGGTTTGCCGAAATGGAGGCGGATCATGTATCAGCGTGGAGCAGAGGCGGTGCTACTTCAGCGAAGAATTGCGAGATGTTGTGTAAGACACACAATCGAGCAAAAGGAAATCGGTAATATGAATTGGAATAATTATGACAGGAATATTCTTTGCACATCCACATACACTTTTAGATCATATGAGTAAGGTTTTAGAAAAAGTTGGCGCTGAAAAATTCTTTACAAGCTCGGATGGCGAACAAACTCATATTACATTCAGGGCCGAGTTTATTGATAAATTAAGAAACAAAATAAAAGAGGTAAAAAGATAAAATGAAAACCAACGAATCAAAACAGATTGCGATTTTTGAAGGAAGCCAGATTAGACGGGTTTGGGATGAAGAGAAAGAGCTTTGGTATTTTTCAGTTTCTGATGTGATAGCAGTTTTAACTAAAAGTGTTGATCCGGTAGCCTACTGGCGGAAACTAAAGGAAAGACTTTTGAAAGAGGGCGGAAATGAAACCGTGACAAAATGTCACGGTTTGAAAATGGTTGCCCCTGATGGCAAAATGCGCATAACTGATGCGGCAGACACGGAAACCGTGCTTCGTCTTATACAATCAATACCATCACCAAATGCCGAACCTTTTAAGCTTTGGCTGGCGCGAGTGGGTTACGAGAGAATTGAAGAAACTGAAGATCCGGAAAAAGCGATTCAAAGAGCTTTATCTACTTATCTTAAAAAAGGATATTCCAAAAATTGGGTTGATTTGCGTTTGAAAAATATTGAGATAAGGAAAGATTTGACCAACGAATGGGATGAGCGAGGAGTAAAAACAAACAACGAATTTGCTATCTTGACCGATGATATTTCTTTTGCGTGGGCGGGGCTCAAGACAAAAGATTATAAGAAGCATAAAGATTTGAAAAAAGAAAATTTGCGAGACAATATGACCAATTTGGAATTAGTTTTAAATATGCTGGCAGAAACAGCAACAACGGAAATTTCTAACAAACGCGAGCCGAAAACCTTTCCGGAAAATCGGCAAGTGGCGAGGGAAGGCGGCGGTATCGCCGGCAATGCCAGAAAGCAAATTGAAGCCAAAACCGGCAAATCGGTTATTAGCAGATTGAGTTTCAAAAAAATACAAGAACAGAAAAAATTAGAATAAAAACTTGTTTTTAAATTAAGTTTATTAAATACCGGGCTCTGTATTATAATGCATTGGTGATTATAAATTTAATGCGCACGCGCCATGAAAAAACAGACTAAGACTGGGGCCAAATTACTGGCTAGATTACTCCCGAGCACCATTATCAAACGCGATGGTTCTACCGCCCCCTTTGATACCGGCAAGATCGTTGGCGCTGTGGATAAAGCCATGCAGGCGGCTGGCGAACTCCGGGCCGGAGCGCCAGAGCGGGTGGCCGAAGCCATCGTTGCTCACTTGGTCGAGCAGAGGAAGCTCGACCCCCACTTCGCGCCCAGCGTGGAGGGCGTCCAAGACCTAGTCGAAGCCGAATTGATGCGCCAACAATTCTCCGCCACCGCCAAGGCCTATATTCTCTACCGCCAACAACATGCCAAGCTCCGGACTGAAGCGAGCCGTGTTTCGACCGAAATTAAGACCTTGGTGGCCGAGAGCAAAAAATATTTTAATAACCAGCTATCAGAATTTGTTTATTACAGCACTTACTCCCGCTGGCTAGAGGACAAGGGCCGACGAGAAACTTGGCGAGAAACAATTGACCGCTATCTTGATTTTATGCGCGAGAATCTCGGCCACAAATTGAAGCAGGCGGAGTACGATGAAATCCGCGAGCAGATGCTCTCGATGAGGGCGCTCGGCTCGATGCGCCTCCTGTGGAGCGCCGGCGCTCCCGCGCGCGCCACCAACGTCTGCGTCTATAATTGTTCTTTTATCGCGCCCCAGACCTGGCAAGATTTTGCGGAAATTATGTATATCTCGATGTGTGGCACCGGCGTCGGCTTCTCGGTCGAGCGGCAGGCGGTGGAATCTCTACCCATTATCAAGCGGCAGGGTGGTAAAAAACTGCCGATCTACGTTATCCCCGACAGCAAGGAGGGTTGGGGCGATGCTTTGGCCTACGGCATGCAGACCTGGTCGGCCGGTAATGACGTCATCTTTGATTACCGAGCCATCCGGCCGCGCGGCTCGCGGCTCAAGACGATGGGCGGCCGGGCCTCTGGTCCCGATCCTCTGCGCAATCTTCTCGATTTTACCCGCGAGCGCATGCTCTTGCGTCAGGGCCGACATCTAACCACTCTCGATGTCCACGATGTTGTCTGCAAGATTGGCGAGATCGTGGTGGCCGGCGGCGTTCGTCGTAGCGCCCTTATTTCCCTCTCCGATCTCGACGATAGGGAGATGCGCGAGGCTAAAAACGGCCAATTCTATTTGGCTAATCCCCAGCGCGCGATGGCCAATAATTCCGCCATCTACAACGAGAAGCCGACCATGGCCCAATTCTTAGACGAATGGCATAATTTGGTTACCAGCGGCTCGGGCGAGCGCGGTATTTTTAATCGTGGCAGTCTCAAGAAGCAATTGCCGGCGCGGCGGTGGAAATTATTTGAACAAGATTATTGGACTTGCGGCACCAATCCCTGCGGTGAGATCATCCTTAAATCCAAACAATTCTGTAATCTAAGCGAGGTGGTTGTCCGGCCCGAGGATACCGAGGAGACCCTGATGGACAAAGTGCGCGTGGCGACTATTTTGGGCACCTATCAAGCCGCCTTAACCAATTTTCCTTATCTCTCGCCGGAATGGAAAAAGAATTGCGAAGATGAAGCCCTCCTCGGCGTCTCGATGACCGGCCAATGGGACAATCAAGCCGTACGCGATCCGCAAGTTCAGCGTCGGCTCAAAGAAGTGGCCCTAGAGACCAATCGCAAATATGCCAAGCGTTTCGGCATTAACCCTTCCACCTGTATTACCTGCGTCAAGCCCTCTGGCAATGGCTCCCAACTCTTCGACTGTGCCTCGGGCATGCACCCCCGTCACGCCAAGTATTATATCCGTCGCGTCCGAATTGAGGGCCATAATCCGCTCAAAAAATTATTGGAAGACGAAGGCGTGCCCTGCGTGCCGGAAGTCGGCCAAACCAAGGAGACGGCCACTACTTGGGTCCTGGAATTTCCGGTCCAGGCACCCGATCAAGCGATTGTGAAAGGTGATCTCTCGGCCCAAGATCAATTGGAATACTGGAAGATGTTGAAAGAGAATTATTGCGAGCATAATCCCTCGGTGACTATCTCGGTGGGAGCTGACGAGTGGTTGGCCGTCGGTGATTGGGTCTATCGTCATTGGGATATCGTGGGCGGTCTCTCCTTCCTCCCCAAGAACGATCACGTCTATCAATTAGCGCCTTATGAAGAAATTACCGCCGCGCGCTATCAAGAGCTGGCGGCCAAATTCCCTCGAATTGATTTCTCTAAACTGGTGCTCTATGAGATGAATGACCTCACCACCGGCGCCAAGGAATACGCCTGCGTCGGCGGTCTCTGCGAGATCGACATGGTCACCAGCCCGGCCAGCGCTGTCGTCGTCTAACGCCCTATGCTTTTTACTCGTCGTGGAGATGATGGCAATTCAAGCCTCTTTGGCACTAAGGAGCGCTGGTCTAAAGATAGCCCCATCTACGGGGCCTTAGGGACATTAGACGAGCTTAATTCGCTACTCGGAGTCTGTCGCGCCGAAGCGGTTAATATCGCCCCGACCGAGATTAATGTTGCCGGTGAATTGATCCGCGCTCAAGAATGCCTTTTTATCGCCCAAGCTGAATTAGCGGGAGCCGACAAGTCTCTGGGCCCCGAACAAGTGGCCGAGCTGGAGAGCGTCGTCAACCAAATTGAAAAACTGGTTGGCAATCCACAGGCCTTTATTATTTCTGGCGCTACTTTGCTCGCCGCTCTCCTTGATTATGCTCGCGCCGTCAGTCGCCGGGCCGAGCGCGCCGTGATCGCGGCCAAGGATCACCGCGCGGTAAGCCCCGCCACGCGCGCTTATTTAAATCGCCTCTCCAGCCTGCTCTATGCCTTGGCTCGTTATGCCGCTCGGGCGGGCGGGGTGGCGGAATCATCGCCAAAGTATTAGAATGAGTTTAATGAAAAAAATTTGGCAAATTGTCTTGGCCGTGGCGATCATTGCCGCCGCCATCGTAGTTTTAGCTTATTACTCGCGCCCCCGCTCGGAAATAACGCCACCGACGGCGGATTTTCCCGGACCGGAGGCAGCCAACGTGACCCTAAAGATTGAAGGTCTCTACAGCGGTCAAGCGGTACTTATCAAGAGCGATGAGGCCGTCTTGGAGATGCTCCGGGCGCTTAATGCCATCGATCCTCAACTCCAATTAATAACCAAAGAGTATGCGGGCCTCGGCATTTTAGTCGAGGGTCTTAATGGCCGCCAAAATGGTACCGACAATAAGTATTGGCAATATTCGGTCAACGGAGTTAGGCCAGCGGTCGGAGCTGATCAGCTTAAATTGGCTGACGGCGACATTGTGGAGTGGGATTTTAGTCCATCGGAATTTTAATTATCGTGAATCACACCAGACTGACCATCGCCGCGGCTGGCCTGTTGACACTGGGAGTCGTAGCGCGGCTCTGGCCACATTGGCCCAACGCCACACCTCTCACCGCCCTGGCCCTGGTGGGCAGTCTTTATCTTGGTAAGCGCTTTGGCCTGGGGCTCCCGCTCTTGGCCCTCTTTTTGTCTGACCTGATGATCGGCTTCTATGATTGGCGGATCATGACCAGCGTCTATTTATCTTTTGCCCTAATCGGCATCTTAAATTGGCTGGGTCATCGATCGCGCCAACCGCTTATCTTGACCTTGACGCTGATCGGCTCATCGGGACTATTTTTTATCATTACCAACGCCGCCGTTTGGCTCTTTTCGTCTTGGTATGAGAAGAGCTGGGCCGGACTCTGGTACGCCTACGAGCTCGGCCTCCCCTTCTGGCGCAATATGATGCTAGGCGATATTCTCTACGCCGTCGCCCTCGTGGGAGCAATTGAAGCCGCGCGCTACGGACTTCAACGCGCCAGCCACTCGGCTTCTTGGCGGACCAAGAGCCCGGCCTTATTGGCTGGCTCCGCCATAATTTCTTCCACCACCCGCTCTAACCGCATTGATTGAGAGCCTTTGACCAAGACCACATCGCCGGGCCGAAGATAATTTTGTAAAAAAATGCCGGCCGCGCGCGCCTCGTCGAAGTGATGCAATTTGCGTTTGCCCATTTTTTTCCGCGAGGCCTCTGCGGCAATAAATTTGGCCCGCAGACCAATGGTTACCAACTCGTGAGCCGAGCGCGCCACTTCTCGTCCCGCCTCTCGATGCGCCTCCACCGCGTGCGCGCCCAGCTCCAGCATATCACCGAGCACCACTAGGCGGCGACCGGTGGTGGTAATTTGCCCAAGGGTGCCTAGGGCGGCCGTCATTGCCGCTGGTGAAGAATTATAAGTATCGTCAATGATCAGAGTTTCTTTGATCCCCGGCAGGAGCCGCATCCGCCCTGCTGGTAATTCTAATTTGGTCAGGGCTTCGGCGATATCAACTAGATTAATCCGTTCAGAGACGCCGACGGCAATGGCCGCCAATACCGCATAGAGTTGGTGGGCACCAAGAACGCCAGGCAAATGAATGGGTACGTTGTGGCCGGCATAGTCAACCTTGAAAGTGATCCCCACCGGCCAATGCCAATTATTGTTGTGCTCGTCATAATAAAAATGCTCATTAGAGCCGCGGACAACGGCCCCTTCCCGGAAGCCGTAAGTAAGAAGGCGAGACTTCAGCTGACTGGTCGCCGTCATTATTTGCTCGTCGTCATAATTAAGCACCGCCACCCCCAGAGAGCCCAAGGCCCCAAGCAGGGAGAGTTTCTCGGCCGCCAAATCTTCGGGTGAATTGAAAAATTCGACATGCACTGGTATCGTCGGCAAGCGCGTGAGTACCACCACCTCTGCCTTGAGCCACTTGGCCACGCGGACGATATCACCCGGCCGATCGGCCCCCACCTCCAGCACTAACCACTCGGGATAGGTGGCGCGGAAAAGAATCAAACTCAATCCTTCAAAAATATTCTTGATCCAGCCGATAATATTCCACCAAGCATTGGCACAGCCAAGGATGGTCAGAGGCAGGCCGATCTCGCTGTTGAAACTCTTCTCGCTCCGCCGCACCGTGTAGCGCGAGCGCAAAACAGCGTAAACCGCGTCCTTGGTACTGGTCTTGCCCACATTGCCGGTTACCGCCACCACCTTGGGGCGATATTTCCATAGAATTACCTGCGCCTCCCAGGTGAGGATGGCGCTAATTATTGTCCGCAGAATTTTTTTAATCACAGCCATAAGGCCTTAGCGGTCGGGAGGCAATTGGTAGTAGTTTATCAGAAATTTGGCCAGATTAACAAAGGGCGTGGTGAGGGTCTCGGAGGAATAGCGGACGCCTTGCGGCTTCAAAAGATACATAAAGACAATGAAGCGCGGTGCCGAGGCCGGCAAATAGCCGAAGAAGGAGTGAAGGTAGCGGTCGTCATAATAACCGCCACCCGGTTTAGCCATCTGGGCCGTTCCGGTCTTGGCCGCGATGCGGTAATGCGTCTGCTTGGCCGTGCCATTGGCCAATTTGGTATCGACCACCTGCACCAGCATCCGGGTGATCTCTTGGCTGGTCTCCGGTTTTAATACCGGTCGCTCTATCTCTGGCGCCACCTCGACCGACGAACGTAATTTATCGCGCTTAAAAATCTTGACGACGTGCGGTCGGACCAATTGGCCGCCATTAGCCAGTGTCGCCAAGGCCCGAGTCATGCTGATCGGCGACATCGCGATTCCCTGGCCGAAGGAGGCAGTGGCATACTCCACCTCGCGCGGACTCTCTAGGTTCTTGATGAGGCCACCAACCTCGCCCGGCAAATCAATCCCGGTCTTATCTCCAAATCCATAATTAATAAAATACTGGCGGAAGCGGTCGGCGCCTAATTTTTGCATCACAAAGACGGCTCCGACATTAAGTGATTGATTAAGGACCTCCTGCATCGTCACTTGACCGCGCGCGATGCCATCATAATTAGCAATCCTCCGTCCATCGATCTCAATCACCCCCGCATCATTATAAGTAGTACTCGCCGTAAGCGCGCCGGCATCGAGCGCCGCCGCCATCGTCAAAGGCTTCATAATTGAACCCATCTCGTAGACATTTTCCACCAGCGGATTACCTAGGACGGCAATATCGTCGATCCGGCCACCGGGATCAAAATTGGGTAAGGCCGCCATCGCCACGATTTCACCGGTGTAAGGATCCATAATAATACCGCCAGCCGACTCGGCACCATATTGCTTTTTGACCGCCTCGAGCTCACTCTCTAAGGTCTGGGTCACTTGTGGCTCGAGGGTCAAAACGAGATCGGCCTCACGACGAGCCAGCTCGGCCTTGGCCCCCCGGATCTCGGACCATAAACTGGATAGAAAGGCAACGAAGGATTTATCCGCGTCGCGCCGGAGCACGCCATCAAATTGTTTTTCCAATCCATAGCGGCCGACCAACTCCTTACCATCCCCATCGTAGCCCATAAAGCCTAGGACGTGGGAAGCCAGCGTTCCGGCTGGGTAGACCCGCCAGCGGGTCTTGAAGACCATCAGGCCATCTAGATCAAGAGCGGAAATCTGATCGGCCGCCGTCTCGCTAATCTTAGTGGCGATCTCTTCATAGGGATCACCAGCCTTAGCCGCCTTAGCCAAGAAACTCTCGCGGTCTATGGTCGGAATAATCGTCTGGAGCCGTTCGTAAACCGCCTCCGGATCGGTGAGACGCAGGGGGTTGATGGCGGCCAAGAAGCCATTCTGCATTGTCGCCGCCGAGACCAATTGACCATCCTTGGTAGTGAAGAAGATGGCTCCCCGATCGTTAGCCGGTGTTACTTGACGCTGGTATTGCCGATCAGCTTTATCGACATAGAAATCGTGCCGGACCACTTGGAGATGGACTAGTCGAGCAATCAGCACCACAAATAAAACAAAGAAGAGGACCGACAATAGCCGAAGTCGGTTGATATAATTGAACATTTAAGCGGGAGAATTTATTGTGGGCGACGGGCGAGCTTGGCCGTCTCGCCGGCAACGATTAGGGTTTTCGCCTCGGCCTCGTGGAAGCCAAGTGCATAGGCGCGTTCTAGCGTAATCTTGCTTGACAGTCCTAGATATTGCTGTTCCAGCACGATAACCTTGGACTCCAGAGTAGCCAATTGCTTAAGATCGTTCTCGCGGCTAACGGCTTTAAAGATCGTGCCATACACCAGATAAATATAGCAAGCGATTAAAATTGCCGCCAGCCACAAAAGACCAAGCGCCAAGCGGCGATAATTGAGTCGATATTTAATTACTTGGGTGTTGGCCGTCATAGTTTTGGCTAATTAATTTTGGTGATAATTCTTAACTGGGCACTGCGTGATCGGGGATTACTTAAAACTTCTTCGCGGGTCGGCTTGATCGCCTTCTTGGGTTGCCATTTACCTACTCCGGCTTTAACTTGTTTATGAAAAAATTTCTTTACTTCTCGAGCTTCCAAACTATGGAAACTGATCACGGCGAGTCGGCCTTCCGGTTTAAGCAATTCCCAAGCCGCCCCGAGCCCCTCTCTAAGCGCGCCCAGCTCATCGTTGACCGCCATCCGGATGGCTTGAAAGGTCTTAGTGGCAAAATGCTGCTTGCCACGACCGGCGGCGGGCCGGCCGATCTTGTCTTTATACCAACCGGGCAAAGCCTGGCGGATCACCTCAACCAATTGACTCGTCGTTTCAATGGGATTAAATTGTCGCGTGGCCACGATGTGCTCGGCAATTCGACGAGCAAAAGACTCCTCGCCGAAGCCCTGGATGATATCTACCAGATGCGTCTCGCTCCAATTATTGACCACGTCGTAAGCGGTGGTGGCTTCTGGTCCGGCGTCTTGGTCTAGGGTCATCCGGAGCGGTCCATCATGTTGGAAGGAGAAGCCGCGCGCGCCCTCGCCTAATTGCTCGGAACTCAATCCCAGATCGAAGAGGATGGCGTCGGCGTACTTAATCATTTCGGCCTTGGCTATTTCGGCTAGATGGCGGAAATTACTCCGAACCAACTTAACCACATTTGGACAATTGACCAGATTTTTCCTCGCCTCGTCGAGCGCTCGCCGATCGGCGTCAACCCCCAAGAGCGTCCCCCCATTCCCCAAGAATAAGCAGAGCGCCTTAGCGTGTCCGCCACGATTGATAGTTGCGTCAATTAAAGTTTCCCCGGCTTGCAGATTAAGCCCCGCGATCACTTCTTGTAAAAGAACCGGCTGGTGAGAGGAGTGAGTCATAAGATGATAGTTCAGAAGACCCCAATCTCTCCTAGTTTCTGGGCCAAGGCATCGGCCCGCTTCTCCACCTCGCCTTTGTAAGCCTGCCACTTGACCTCATCCCAGATCTCGAGCCGATTATGAATGCCAGCCAGCACCACCCTCGTCTGCAATTGACCGTAGCTCTTCAAGAAATCCGGAATGAGGATGCGGCCCATGCTGTCGACCTCGGTCTCAACCGCCCCCGCCAACATGAAGCGGTTAAAACTGCGGGTATCGGCCTGGCCCATCGAGAGTCCGGCCAATTTTTCCGATACGCGCTCCCACTCGCGGAGCGGGTAGACCGAGAGGCAGTGATCCAGGCCGTGCGTTACCACCACCTTCTTCCCCAGCTCCTTGCGCCACCTGGCCGGAATGGCCAGGCGCTTCTTATCGTCGATGCTATGTTTGTATTCGCCGATAAGCATTTGTTTACTAATCCCTAATCCCTGTTCCCTACTAATAAAAACCCACTTCTCCCCACTTAATTTATATCTTACTCCACTATTCCCCACCCGCAACCCCCGTTATCCACTTTTCCCCCCATTTTTTACACCACAACACAAAAACTACCCACCGACAAGGGGGGAATAATTGCCCAAAACACTAGCCCAGATGAAGGAGCTTTTTGGCCGCGAGCGGCACTTGAGTCCGGAAATAGGACTTCACTTTATCCCAAGTAACATCAAAGAGTAGCATCGGCACCGGATCTTTATCGGCATCGTCAAAGTAAGTCAGGCTTTTAATAATATGGTGAAAATTATGAGCTACTTCCGGATACTGGTTAGGTAGTTTCTCAATCACGGAAATGAGCGAGGCAATGTTATTGACATACCAATACAGATCAATGAAGTCGCGCTTGCGGCCACGTTGACTAATCGCTATCACCTTCATTACCGCGATATCATCTTTATCCAGTATCTCAACCGAGCCATACTTTAGCTTAGGCAAAGCTGGAATAAAAAATGGGTAGGCGATGAAGCTGACCTTGGCACGATGGACCGTGCCGTAAACAGTACCGTCCTGAACAATGTCTGCTTCCCAAGACTTTCCAGAAAAATGATTGGTTACTGCGTTGGGAACAAAAGTTTTTTGTGGCAAGAAGAAATCTAAGTCAACCGATTGGCGATGCCCAACCTGCAGTGCCAGCGCCGTACCGCCAGCCAAGTACCAGCCATCGTGGGCCAGCCATTGCTGTCCACTCAAGTAATCAAGCGCTCGATGGGTATTCTCCGGCAGGGTCTCCAATCGCCATTCTGTCTTGGTCATATTCAGGTAGCCAAGAGCAAAGACCAAAAAGCCCGGGTCCTAGGAAAAACTACCCTGGACTTCTCCAGCACTTGTTTGATTAGAGCATGATCGTAATGTTGCCACATCCACCCCACCTCTTTGTCATTACCAAAATCTAAAATACGCTCAATCACATAGGACGCATTTTTATCCGGATCAATTGTCTGCGGATCAACGTCCCAAAATAGCTCCTGGCGGAAATTCATCCCTCCATTATAGCATATTTCTGGCTCGCCCGCTACGCCGCCAAATTTAAATACAGAGTAATCAGCGCCAAGATGGTGAGAAGAAGAAAAATACCAAGAGTGTGGGCCAGGAGTTTCACCGCCTCCCGCTTCTGGCCGTTGAGATACCACAGTACCGGCCGACCGAAGATAAGGGTGCCGACAACAGCAACAGAGAAGACCAAGAGTGAAAGCATAACAATTGGGACTAATACGGTCTTGGGCTCTTCGGGACCAAAAATTTGCTTGGCCTGGGACAAGAACGTGGCGATCAACACAATATACGCCGCCGTCAGCACGGCATTAACCACAGCATTTTTGAAAATATTGGGGGTCATGCACTAGAGTATAATCTATGTGGAATAAAAAGTCCCGCGAGGCAGTCGTCCATACTGGAGACTGAAACCTCGCGGGAATCCCCGTCTACCTATTTATGGTCCTCCCCGCGGCCGGTATAGAGGGACCAGAGACCGCAGGCTCCGCAAATTACCGCGTAAGCGAAAAACATCCAACCGAAAGTGGTGAAGTTGGGAACTGGGGACACCCATCCGACCACCGCCATCAGCAAACTAAGAACCGCGATACCACAGAACAGAATTCCGCTGATTCGCTTTCCCACTTTTCTCATTTTTTTCGTCTCCTTTCAAAAAAACGATTCACCCGGAAGCTCTCCCCAGCCTAGCACAGAAGCGGGAACGAGTCAAATGTCATAACCGTGAAAAAGTGCTTAAAAAACACCAATTTTCACGATAATTCCCTAAAAACCTAAACTGCCAGGCGAGGAACGACGTTGCTTGGGTAATAAGTTTCAAGGAAAAACAAGAAGGTATCTAAGTGCTTACTAATATCCTTCAACGAAATATTTGGACCCTGGACGGAGGTTTTAAACATTTTAGGAAAATCTTCGATAAATTTAGGGTGAAGCCGGCTAAATTCAAAAAATCCCATCTGCCCGCAAATTTCTAAAAATACACCGGCCACCCCCACTACCTCGTTCGATTTTTTCAACTTTAAATTTTTGACATAACTATCATACTTGGGTAACACCTCCTTAAGAGTCCAGTCTAGATACGAATCAAGACCAGCCTGTGCCCGATCAAAATGGTCTTTCCATAATTGTTCTTCTTCGGTCAACGGCTCTTGGCCAGCCACCTTCCTATCGGCTTCGAGTTCTGCCTCGAACATCTTATCTTGCGGTGATTTATCGCCCATAATTTTCTGCGGAAAAACGTTCCAAGCATCATTAAAGGCGGCCAGAGCTTCGTCCATATCTGCCTCGCTTACATTTTGGGGCAGTAAGTTGAGAAGTTTGCCAAAATATTTTTTACTAATTTGATTAGTGGGTAAATCAAAGTTGTAGGTAAAATCTTTGAGCCAAGCAACCGACACCTTTTCTTCTAGCCCGAGCTTTTTAATCACCCGTCCAAGTCTCCCCTCCACCTCTCTTATATCTAATTTTTTAAATTTCGCTGTGTTTAACATACCCTGAAATTATAACAAGGGAAATACTCCGCGCAAGACATATATTACAACACACTTACTCAAATTAGGAGGTCAAACCTCCTTACACGAATCAGCCTTTGTAAGATGAGCCACGCCAATTTATTTCGGCCATATCAATGGAGTGCGCAGAAAAATCAATGCCGAAAGTAAGGTATAAAGTACAAAAACGCCGGCCTGTTTTCACAAAATATGTTTGAATTTGGC
>CAYIMH010000013.1:0-12738 GCA_964364525.1 uncultured Candidatus Saccharibacteria bacterium
CCCAAACAAATGAGTAAGATTAAGATCAACCAGATTGATTTATAATTGCGGCTGAAAGTATTCATTGAGGATGGCGATTTCCGTCTCGACTTTATCAATCTGATTATTTAATAATTTAACATGAAGCACTGTCCCTCGCATAGTCTCGGGTGAGAAATATTGATCAAAAATGAAATTACCGAGACTATAAGCAATCAACCCGCCTTGGTAATACTCAATCTCTTGAGCAACGTGCGGATGATGGCCAATTACGATTTTGGCGCCAGCGTCTATGGCCAGACGAGCCAATTTCTGCTGGCGAGCATTAGAAACTGGTTTATACTCGTCACCCCAGTGGAAAGAGACGACCAAGGTGTCCACCGAGGAAGCGGCGGCGCTGATAATAGCCGCCAAATTAGGGTCATTGGCCAGTAAGATACCGGATTGTTCTGGTGTCGCGGTGAGCCAAGCGGGGCCCACATCACTCGCCGCCAAGAAACCAATTTTTTTACCATCGCGCTCAATAATTTTAACAGCCTTAGCCTCCGCGGCATTCAATCCCCCGCCAACGGCTATTATTCCCACTCGGTTTAAATGATCGAGGGTATCGGTGAAGGCCGTTCGGGTCCAATCACCGGCGTGATTATTGGCCACCGACAAGACATCGAAGCCGGCTCCCGCCAAAGCATCGGCAACGGCCGGATCAAAACGGAAGGAGTATTGACTACCAACATTCTGGCCCCGCGCCGAGATCGGCCCCTCCAGATTACCGAATAAAATATCGCTGCCCCGGAGCGCCGTCACTTCCTGAAAAATCCAAGACCAATCATTCCCACCATTCTTTTCTACCGACCGCTCTACCCCGCGAGCCAGCATCACATCACCAACGAAGCTAAGCGTGAGCGGGGCCGGCAGTGGTGGTAGCGGCGGACTAATTAAGATGGCCGTCGCTCTTTGGTCAACGAAAGCCGATGGCAAGGCGTTGACAATTACCAATTCGTTACTGTTAAATGCTTCCGCCCATAACCAAGAACCGCCCGAGTGGAGGAGGAGGGCGGTGGCGAGGCCAAAGAGTCCAGCCAGAGTAGTCCAGAAGAAATGCTTCATCACCCGGTTATTGTCTGCACTTGATTATTATTAAAAGTGATGCGGTCACCGGCTTTGATCGTACCAAAAATTAATTGGTTTGCCACCGCTTGTTCGATGGTCTCTTGAAGATAGCGATTCATCGGCCGGGCCCCGAATTGATTATTGTAACCACCTCGCGCGATCTGATCCACCAGCGCTTCATCGACGACCAACTCCAAATTCTGCTCGCGAAGACGCTCCGCCAATTTGCCGAGCATCAAGCGCGCGATCTGACGCAAGGCCTGACCACCAAGCGGCTTGAAGACGACAATGCCGTCGAAGCGATTGAGTAATTCTGGCTTGAATAATTGATGCGCCACCAAGTGATTAATTAATTTAGTTTTTAGCGTGCCGTGATCAATCGATGCCACTTGGGTTAATTCCCAAATCAATTCGGCGCCGGCGTTAGAGGTGGCAATAAAAACCAGATTGCGGGCGTTAATTTTGCGACCCGCCGCGTCAGAGAAAAAACCTTCGTCTAAAATTTGCAGGAAGAGGTTCCGCGCCTCGAGACTGGTCTTCTCAAACTCGTCCAGCAAGAGGACGCCGTAGGGATGCTCCCGCACTAAGTTGGCTAAAAGGCCGGGCTTATTGCCGCCGTAAGACCCGATTAGTCGGGTCAGTGCTTCGGCACCTTGATATTCCGACATGTCCAAACGAAGCAGGGCCTCTGGTTGACCGAAAAGAATCGTTGCCAAAGCCTTAGCCGTCTCGGTTTTACCCACGCCGGTTGGCCCCAAAAAAAGGAAGGAGCCGGCCGGCCGCCTGGGATTACGCACCCCGGCGCGATTACGCTTGATGGCGCTCGCGACCACCCGAACCGCCTCGCTCTGACCAATCACTTTGGCCGCGAGAAGTTCCTCCAACTTAGTGAGAGTCTCGCGCTCCGTCATTGTCACTTCGCCCAAGGGAATGCCGGTCTTCTGCTCAACATAATTCCAAATCAAGGCCTGGCTAATTATTTTTTTACCCTGCGATAGCGCGATGGGAATGACCCCCACCAAGAGATCAATCGCTTGATCAGAAACCGCTTCAGTCTGGAAATAACGCTCGGCGGCAAGCGCCACTTCTCGGAGTGCTGGATAAGTGAAAGTAATTGGGTAGCGCTTTTCAAGCGTTACCGCCTCGTCCTCAATTATCGCTAAGAGTACTGCCGGGTCGGGCGCCGTAACTTGAACTAACTCAAAACGCCGCGTGAGCACCACCCGCGGCTCGAGCACTTGGGGATACTCATCGGTGTCGGCCAAGGCAATGACGGGCAGATTGGCAGTAGAGAGAAAAGGGTCGAGAACATTGCCCAAATTGACATTGTACCCGTCGGCCGCGCGGGCCAGCGCGGCCAAATTATCAATAACTAAAATGATATTGCCGGCCAAACTAGCGTCGGTGAGCAAACTGGTAAGAGTGGTTTCCAAACTGGCGCTATCGGTTATCGTCGAGAGGAGGAGAACGGTGTTGAGCATTATGAGCCGCTGGCCGAGTAAGCTAGCCTGCGCCCGGCGACCATTAATTTCTCTCGCTAATTGCCAAATAAGTTCCATTTTAGCCTGACCAGCTTCGCCGACCAGGAGCACGTTGGCCTCACTCGAGCGGAGCAAGGCTGCTTCCATCTGTTCCACTTCCGGCGGCCGCGGGCGCGAGAGCGCTAGAGGCGAAGGGCGGGCCGCCGGTTCAGTCAATAAATCACGGCTGAAACGCCGCAGGAAATAACCCACGCCGTAAGACCAATCGGCACCGAGACTCGGCACGCGGGCCAAATTATCGCGCGACCACCAGCGCTCGGCGATGGCTTCTAGCTCAATCTCGCGCACCACCCAATCAGCAATGGCCAAAAAATCGAGCGGCTTGATCCCGTGGCGGAAGAGGAAGGCGCTCCAATCGGGATCGGCCGCCAGAAGGAGATCAATTAATTGGCGTAAGCGCAGAACTTCGCCCGAGCGCGAGAGCAGATTAAGCGGCGGTGGCACGTGGCGACGTTCCAAAAATCCCCGCCACTCTTCCTCGGCGATGCCCGCGCGCCGCATCATTTGCCGGCCAACCTCACTTGCCAAGAAGCCACGGAGAATATCGCCCGTGAGCGCCGCGCGATAGATAATCCGGCCAACCGTGAAGGTGAAGAGATCCGTTGGCTGATATTCGTTACTGATAATGCTCCCGAAATAATAAGCGCGAAAATAAATATCGAGCAATTCCAGGACCAAAATCCAGGCCAAGTACAAAGCGGAGAGGCCCGCGATTAACGGCAAATTGAAAACCGCTCCCGACCACCAATAAAGTCCGGCAACAAAGAAGGCTAAGAGTAAAATGACCTGATTGAAGCGTAACAGCCACCGACGCTGACGATGTGAGATATGATATTCCAAAACTAAAACTGGATAGAGGCGACTCGACTTTAAGATTTCGCGATAAGTTCTATCCATATTAAATTAAGAGGTATAGCGCCAGCCCGAGAAATGCCAGTACAAGTGGTGGCAAAAAAAGCCAGACGAGGCCGACCGCCGGCCCAGCCATCAGCACCAATAGCCAAACGATCGCCCCGACGACAATGAGTGCCGTCCGCGCCACTGCCCCCACCAAGCGCATCAGCAAATTGACAATCAGCGTCCCAAACCAGGCCGCCGGATCGAGACCGCCACCATAAGTCTCGCCCAAGCGCCGCCACGGCGAAGCCCAGGTCTTGATCGAAGGAATTATGGAGAAGAAGTGACCGACGAACCAAAAAATATCACGATAGAGCCGCCAGGCATCACGCCAAGTCAAAAGATAATGCCAGTAGAGATAATGCAACGACAAGATCGCTAAACTCATCACGCCATTGATTATACCCTACCCAGCAAAACGATAGAACACCTTGGGGGCAAAGCGGAGGTCGAGATAATCAAGTGGCAAGGCCCGGTCACCGAGATCGCCGAGACTCTTGGATTGCAAGAGCGATTCCAGCGTCCGGAACAGAAGGGACGAATCTTGCTGGAGATTGATCAGGACTTGGAAATTAGAATCCGGGGAAGAGGCGGGCGCAATGCTTAAGCGGTAATCGTCGCCCTCGGCACCGGTGACAAGAAAAATATTTACTGGCTCCGGCCAATATTGATTGAATAATTTTTGGGCCGCGTCGCGCCAATTGAGAATATAGTCCAAATCCGCCGCGCTAAAGGGTGCCGTCCCCGGGATACTCGGCTCCGCGTTGGCCTTGACGATCGTCAAATAAATGGGGCGGGAAAATTCTGGCGCGAGCGAAAAAACCTGCGCCTGCTGATTGATAAAATAACATTTGGACCGGTCGACCAGACACCAGATGGCCGCTGGCCCATGTTCCTTAACCAAGAGAACCAGCGCGCCTTGTTCCACGTAAGTGGCCACGGAATTGAGGCGAGGAAATTGCTGGAGCAAGGTCTCGCGGATTTCCCGCTCGGGATAGAACCAACGCTGACGTCGCGGCAAAACCTGCCCATAATTGCCGGCCAATAATTTATCTACGGCCTGACTTAATTCACCGACGCCAGCCGCCTGATTGCCCCGCACCACGATCGCTCCCAATTGCCAGCGGTCTAGACGTAAAAATAAAATAGCGACGATAGACAAAATGAGTAATAAGATCAGCAAAGCCACCGCGCGCCGCCACCACAGCCGGTGTCTGGCTTGCTTATTGCGCTGGCGTAATTCTTGACGAGTGTGGGCCATGAGCTCTGGTAATCATTGCTTGGCCGAAATAGGGCGCGAGCACAGGCGGAACTTTCACTCCCCCATCGGCCTGCTGATAATTCTCGACCAGCGACACCAGAATCCGGGGCGTGGGGATGGCAGTGGAATTAAGCGAGTGGGCATAGCGCAATTTGCCATCGGCATCGCGATAGCGAATATTGAAGCGCCGCGTTTGGAAATCGTGAAAATAAGAAGCGGAGCCGATCTCGCGATACTTATTCTCGTTCGGCACCCAGAGCTCAATATCATATTTCTTGACCTGACCCAGCCCCAAATCCGCGCCGCAATTGATCACCGTCCGATAGGGCAGGCCAAGTGATTCAATAAATTCTTCCGTGTTTCGATTAATCTCCTCATGCAATTTAACTGAAGTCTGATGATCGGCTTCGCACAAAATGACCTGCTCTAATTTATAAAATTCGTGGACGCGGATAAGACCCTTGACATCCTTGCCGTGGCTCCCCGCTTCGCGGCGGAAACAGGGTGAAAAACCGAGATATTTGATCGGGAAATTGCCACGATCCAACACTTCTTCACTATGATAGGCCATAAGCGGAATCTCGGCCGTACCGATGAGAGCGTCCCCGTCCTGAGTCAAATAATAATCCTCGACATCACCGGGCAAGTGACCGGTGCCATATAAATTACTTTTGCGCACGACGGTCGGTGGGATTACCGGCGTAAAACCCTTAGCCTGAAAGAATTTCAGCGCGTAATTCCAAATAGCGAAGGATAATTCCACTCCGGTGCCGGTCAAGAAATAACCACGGAAACCGTGGACTTTGGCTCCCCGCTCGAAATCCACCATTTCGAGCGCCGTCATGAGCTCGATATGATCTTTGGGCGCAAAAGAAAATTTGGGTTTCTCGCCAAAAGTTTTAACTTCCTGATTATCTGCCTCACTCTCCCCCTCCGGCACCGTCATATCCGGCACATTCGGCACTTGGAGCATCAGGGTTTGCCAGCGCTTCATCGTCTCGACCAATTCCCCTTCCGCCTTTTGCAATTTCTCCTTCAATTCTTTGAGACCGGTAAGAGCCTTGACCTTATCCTCATGACTAGCCGCGCTGGCCATCACTTCTCCCGCCTTATTCTGCTTGCTCCGCATCCCTTCCACCTCGCCAAGTAATTTGAGCCGCTCGCCTTCCACCTTCATTAATTCATCCACATCCAATTTGACGTGCTTCTTCCGCACCGCTTCCTTAATCACCTCCACGTTGTCTTTGATAAACTTAATGTCGAGCATATGAATAAGGATAGCAAAATATCGAGTATGAAAAAAGCCCGAGTGTAACTCGGGCCTTTGGGGTTACCTAGACGCGATTCTCCGGCAAGATTGTCGGCAAGCTCGAATCTTGTCTCCGGATAAAAGTTATTCCGGTTGGACAATCGGCAGATCTGCTCTTAGTTCTACTATTCTGCCAGATTGGGCCCTCTCTCCTGTACCGGCAAGCCAAATCTCATGATCGTCTTGGCTTTGTTTCCATCCCGCTCGTGGCAAAAGCTGTTCCCAAAAAGTCTTGCTTGTTGGCGGCCCATAAATGGCACCAGTGTAGTTGACATGGAACACAAACATAAGGACCTCCAATTCGCGAACTAGGCACCGAGACAATCTCTATGCTCCAACTCTTATTCTACACAAAGCTACCCGCCTGTCAACCGTCGTCAGGCCGGAGAGTTGGTACCTGGAGAAATTCGCGTCTCGACGGGCGTTTGCATCTAACCTATCTCTAACGATCGTTAAACTTATGTTAGATGGATAAAAGCGAGACGAACTAGGTCAAGTGGAAAGCCTGACGTAGCCAACGATCATTTTCTAATTTCTCCACCGTTAGATAGAGCAGATCGCGGCCGAGTTTGAAATAAGTTTTTAGTAGCATGATTAAATCTTCACAATCGTAGGGGTAAATCCAGACACTATTTTGCAAACGAGCGAAGCCTAAAGCCACCAATTCCTGACGTAGGCGATCTCTGTCTCCACGACGATATTCCTTTATATCGAAAATGATCACTCGCCACCGACCATCCCACTTCTTCGGTTTCTTGATCCCCAGGTCGCCAAGCTGGTACTTTAATAATTCTTCCCGCCCCTTTTTAGTCAGCCGGAGATAATTTTTCTCCCCCTTCCTCTGCCACTCGATCAGCCCCCGCCGTCGTAAATGTTCAATCGTCTGATTAACGTATTGCCGGCGGCGATAACGGTAAATCTGCTTCTCGATTACGGGCAAGGCCTGGAGAACGTTTGGGGCGATTGCCGCCACGGCCATTACCCCCGCCACTCCCAATAGAGCCAAAATTGTTTTGGTAACCGTGCCATAATTATTATTTCTGGGCATGGGGGTAAATCTAACATATCTTTAACGGTCGTTAAACTTATGTTAGATTTTTGGTTTTCATCCAGCCCCTGTTTTTTATCAAAAAAATGCCGGCGGGTTGCGTTGAGCAAGCCGCCGGCATGGCGTAACTGAAACAATCTCCCACTTTTTACTTTTTGGTTCGAGTGTCTCGGCCTAGCGCGCGGGACTAGTCGCTTGCCAAGTCTGGCAACAAGTCTCGACGAATTGATCGAGCCGGGCCTGCCAAGCTTCGAGCGCCTCGCGCGTGCTGGCTTGGAAATCGCGTTGCAAACGCTCGTAGAGCGCCGTGGCTTGAGCAACGTAGCGTCGTTTAAGTTTGGCCAGACGCGCGAGGCGCTCTTCCACATCACCGCGCAAGCGCGCCACTTGCTCTTGGAAACATTCGACCAGAGTGGCCACCACTTCCGGGTAATGATGGGCGGCCACGAGCGCCTCCGTCATCGTCCGGAAATGATGGAGCTTGACCGCTTGGGTCAGGGCCTCCGGCAATTCGCTAGGTGCCTTGATCGCCGTACCGATGACGAACTTGACAAACTGCCAATCCGGCCGTTTGATCAAGTTAATGTAAAAGACGCGCAGGGCCGCCAGAATACTGGCACGATTGACGCGGCTAAACCGGTGATGGGGCCCCCGATGTTTCCGTAGGACACGGCAACGTGCGTAATAATTCTTGGACGCGAAGAGCTGTTCGAGCAGGCGGACATAACCGGCGATCAATAATTTTTTGTCCATCGTAGGCATGAAATTGAGATCGAGCTCGTGGGTAGGATTACCCTTCGATTCCGTGACCAAGCGCCCTTCGGCCTCTAGGCGTCGGTAGAGGGCAGTACCGCGGAGGGCAGTTAGGAGCCCCGCCATCGGGATAACCACTCCGGATTCCTGAATGCCAGCGAACATTTCGGTGAAGACATCTGACCCATCTCCGTCATTGCCAACGATGAAGCCAGCAATTACCTCGAGACCGGCCCGTTGGAGCACGTGAACCTTCTCCACCGTACTGCCACCCAGATTCTGGCCTTTGGACATCGCCCGAATCACCTCCGGATTGAAGGATTCGATACCAACAAAGACCTGGTTGAAGCCAGCACGCACCATCTCCTCGAGCACATCACGAAGATTCTGGTTAGCCAGATTAAGACTGGCCTCGGTGAAAAAGTCGAAAGGATAATCATGCGCCTTCTGCCAGGCGGTAAGTACCGGCAAGAACCGACGCAACTCGGGAACATTGCCGATAAAATTATCGTCGACAATGAAAACCGAGCCCCGCCAACCGGTCTGATAAATCGCCTCGAGTTCAGCGATCATCTGGGCCGGCGTCTTAGTCCGCGACTCACGACCATAAAGTTTGGTAATGTCACAGAAATCGCAGTCAAAGGGGCAACCTCGGGAATACTGAACGGCTGCCGAGAAATATCTCTTGAGATTCAGCAAATCCCAGCGCGGCAAGGGTGTGGCCGTAATCTTGGGCTTACCACCGCGCGTGAGCTCGACCGATTGGGAACGCGACCGAACCGAATGCTCGTCGTAGATCGCCACGGCCCGACCGGCCAAGAAATCGGCAATGAAGGGCGCAAGGGTGACTTCGGCTTCGCCGAGGACTAAGTGATCGGCCCCCATAGCGAGAACCTCTTTTTGATAGGAGGTCGCGTAGGGTCCGCCCACCAATATCTTCTTGCCTAGGCGCTTGGCCCAAGCAATTATTTCGGCCAAGGACTCCCGTTGGACTATCATCGCCGAGATCATTAGAATATCGGCCGACAAAATTTGTTCCTTGGTCAGGCGCTCCACATTAAGATCAATAACCGGCAAGATCTCGAAGTGTTTTTCTGGCAACATCGCCGCCACAGTAATCAAACCGGTCGGCGGCATTACCGCCTTGAGACCATTGCCCATGAGTTTGATGGCACCCTTATAACTCCAGAAGGAATTATCAGGAAAGGCCGGATAGACAGGCAAAATCCTGACTCTTTTTTTCTGAATCGCTAACATATTCTCTCTCCGTTTCTGAAAAGTGGTTATTGTTTAACAAAGACCCGAACTGTCGTCCAGCTTAGCATAATTTTCGGCCGGAACCTACCGGCGATTTTTTCGCTGAAGCACCTTCTTCACCGCGGCTTTGATGGCCGTGACATCAAGACCGTAATGGGCCAAGAGTTCCATCGGCGCGCCGGATTGACCGAATTGGTCGTTGACACCAACAAACTCAATGGGGACAGGATAATTGGTAGATAGAAGTTCAGCGACCGCCCCACCCAACCCTCCGATACGCTGATGTTCTTCGGCTGTAACAATCGCTTTGGCGTGATGAGCAATGTTGACGATGGCGTCGCGATCCAATGGCTTAATAGTATGGACATTGAGCACGGCCACACGAATCGGTTCGGCTTCATGGGCCAAGGCCTCAGCCGCTTGGAGCGCCTGGTAAACCAAGGTGCCGCAAGCAATAATCGCCACATCGAGACGCTCGGTATCACGAAGTAGATTGGCTTTGCCAAGATGGAAGGGCGAAGCGTCAGTGGTGATAATCGGCGTCGCTTCCCGAGCCAAACGGAGATAGGCGGGGCCGGCCGTTTTGGCCAAGGCCAGAGTCGCCTTCTTAGCCTCAAGCGCGTCGGCTGGCACCACCACCACGAGCCGTGGCAAGACGCGCGTGATGGCAATATCCTCAAGCGCTTGGTGCGAACCGCCATCGGGACCGACAGAGACACCGGCGTGCGAGCCGGCAATTTTGACCGGCTGATTATTGTAGCAAATGGTGGTGCGAATCTGCTCCCAATTACGCCCGGGGCTAAAGGTGGCGTAAGAAGAAATAAAAGGAATCTTTCCCATGGCCGCGAGACCGGACGCCGTCGCCGCCAAATTCTGCTCGGCCACGCCAAGCTCAAAAAATCTGGCCGGGAACTTCTCGCGGAAGAGATGCATCTGGGTGGACTCGGTTAAGTCGGCGCAAAGCCCCACCACCCGCGGATCGGCCTCGGCCGCCAGCAAGAGCCCCTGGCCAAAGCCCTTGCGGATCGGCACCTGTTCGACCGCGAGTTTGGACCACTTAGGATTGAGTTGTTGGCTGGGGATAATCATACTTGACATTATAACTCCTTTAGACTAAACTGTAATTACTTCGGGGATTTCCCGCGGCCCACCTCTTGAGGTGGGAACTGATAATTGGGTAAAAACAGGCTCGCAAAGCCTGTTTTTACTTTTTCAAAATCAGCTTCATCAAGTTGGCCGAGTTTGGTAGAAAGACGACGCGCATCCAAAACCCTAACTTGCGATAAAATCACCGTTACCGCGTATTCACCATAAGTTATAGGTACATACCATGATCCCGCTCTTGGTTGAGACGTTGTGGGAATACCGAGAAAGGTTTCTCTAGATAATTTTTTAAAGACAAGCACTGGTCGAGAAAATAAAATGCTTTTGCCATTAATCTCCTGACCGACATTCTCACCAAGTGACACCCACCAAATGTCACCCTCATTTATTAGTGGCGGCCTACGCTTATTGTTATGCAACTTTTCTTTCAACCTAATCCAGATCAAAAACTGCTTAACAATAGACATAATTTATTGATATTGATAGACAAAAGCCAAACCACCGGAAAACCAGATCCAGGCGAAAATTAAGATTAGCGCCAGCAAGAGGCAATGGAGAAAGAGGGCGATGCCGGTAGCGCGATCTTTACTTGGTTCGGTATATAATCGCCAGAGACTAAAAATAATTTGGGCAATGGTGTTAAGACAAATTAGAGCCGAAAGGAGAAGCCGCAGCGTTAACCCGCAGCCTAAAATTCCTAGACCGCCCTCGCAATTGGTTGGAGCAAAGAAAATAATTAGCAAAAGCGCTACGAGCGATAGAGCCGAAAATCCGATATTAATTTTATTTATTTTTTCCATAATTTACATTTGAATTATTACCAACTATTTGATTTTATAAATTTTACTGGATTGATCTTGATAAACTAATTCGTATGTGGGTGGTACTTCAGATCCATCCCACATTCTGTAAATTATTTTGCCTCTATAAATGGCTGGGCGATCATCGCTTGAAAGACCTCTTACGTTAGACCTAGTTTCGTCGTCAAATTGTAAATAGAAACGAGTGTTCCATGTCAGCCACAGATAATCTGCCGCTAATCCTCCTAGAAGAAAGTCTAACTCTGGGGCGTAGGCGGCCGCATAGATTTGTTGTACTAAAGCTGATTCGGGAGTACTAGAATCCATCCAATTACCATAAGCAATCATACGATTGGCTCTAATGGAACGAGACAGATCTTCGTCTGAGTCAGAAACGACCTTAGATCCCGCCGGTAAGGTCTTTTGTATGAAGTCAATGGCCCCTTTATATTGAGGATCATTGCCCAAGTACTTCCCCTCGACCACTTCACCAGATGATTGATCAAAATAGCGCACAGTTTCTGTCATATATCCAGAACGAATTTCTTCCTTTGTGATTTCTGCTGTTTCATTAAGGGGATAGGAGTCCCTATAGTTCAATCTACTCTGGCTCCATTTTGGTGAAATAATTACTGGTATTAGCATTATTGCCAAAATTGTTAATATAATAGTAAATATTTTACCCCCCCTAATGCGAGATCTTTCAAGAAGGTACAAAAGAACAATATTACAAATGGTCAGGACTAAATAGATGCCAGCGCCCACAATCACCCCAAAAAAACTTAGAAAAATAAACCAGCCCGCTCCTTCGGCCTCAGACCCACTAAATGAGTCCGAGATAGATAAAAGTGCATAGTAAATAGATGCGAATCCTAAAACAACGACCAAGACATAGGAACCCATGGATGAACCCAAAAAAGCATAGGCTTTCTTCTTAAAATTAGAGCCAGTTAGAAGAGTGTTCTTGATGATCAGCGTAGAAATAATAGACATTAGAAATAATGCCAGAAACAACAGATAATTACCTATCCCATCTATATCATTCAACTCTTTCGTGGAAATCAGGTATAAAACAATGAGCAAGTAATCAAATAAAGTGAAAGACAGTGCGTACCGCAAGATAAACGCCCGACTGACTTGCTGGACTGGTGTTTTAATATCGATCATATTTTTTAAATGATTATTGATGCTCGCTCCTAATCCTACCACCAAGCGTGCGCAATTCGTGCAGGGCCTTCTTCCCCTCCTCCTTATTCGGTGGTTTGCCGTGCCACTCGTACTTATGCTCAAATTCCGGCACGCCCCGGCCGGGAATAGTGTGAGCAATGATGACACTCGGCTGGCCAAAAATTGATTTAGCCTGGCCCACCGCGTCAGCAATGGCTTCGAAGTTGTGGCCGTCGATCTCTTGGACATGCCAATTAAAAGCGCGCCATTTGTCGGCTAAGGGTTCGAGCGGCAAAACATCTTCAGTGAAGCCGTCAATCTGGATATTATTGCGGTCCACAATGACGATGAGATTGTGCAGCCTCTCCTTACCGGCTAGAGTGACCGCTTCCCAACTATTGCCGCAATCGAGCTCGCCATCGGACATCAGGGCGTAAAAATAACGGCTCGATGATTTGCCATTATCCAAACGATCAGCCAGCGCATAACCAGGCGCGATGCTGGCGCGCAAG
>CAYIMH010000014.1:0-12663 GCA_964364525.1 uncultured Candidatus Saccharibacteria bacterium
ATCAAATCTCAAGGCAAGACCGACAATTACCACCAACTCCATCAAACCCAACTGGCGTTGTTTAACCACTGATACCCCGTCAGCTTGCTGCGGGGTTTTTCATTTAACAAAATATTAAAAGATACAACATAATTATGAAGAAAATCTTATTAAGTTTGGGCGTGCTAGTTTTTGCTGTGGCGGTAGTGGCTGGTGGCACTGGCGCTTTCTTCTCGGATACTGAAACTTCAACCGGCAATACCTTCACGGCCGGCGAGATTGATCTTGGGGTAGACAATCACAGTTATTACAATGGCATACTTAATCCGGAAACCACCTGGCGGGTGACTTATGATCTCGACGAGGGCGGCCCGCACCAGTTTTTTAACTTCAACGACCTGAAGCCGGGCGACTGGGGCGAGGACACGATCTCCCTCCACGTCAACAACAATGACTCTTGGCTTTGCGCGGATGTTAAATTAACTTCTGACGATGACAACGGCATCAATGAGCCGGAAGGCGACGATGGCGATGTTACCGATGGCGCCGGTTTCGGTGAGCTGGCCGACGCGGTTAACTTCTACTGGTGGGCGGACGATGGCGACAACGTGTTTGAGACCTGTGGTTTGAATTCTCCAACAGATTGTGTAGACGAGACCTTGCTCCCAGCCGGCTCCTTGGGCAACTTAGACGTTAATGAGACCGCCACGGTAGCCCTGGCTGATTCCAGCAACAACATCTGGACGGGTCAATCGAATGATCCTTTGGATCCAGCCGATGTTCGTTTCGTGGCCAAGGCTTGGTGCTTTGGTGACAGCGACATGGGGCCTTACGACCAAGATGGCGGCAATCAACAGAGCGGTCCGGATGTTAGGCCAGTAATCTGTAATGGTGAAAACGAGAATAATATTACCCAGACCGACAGCTTGACCGCCGACATCACCTTCCGCGCGGTACAGTCTCGGAATAACGGGAGCTTTACCTGCGCGCTCTAAAGTTTTTCTCTGAACTGAAAACGACCTTAAGAATAAAACCCCATGAAAAGAATATTATTAAGTCTGGGAGTCGTAGCGGTTATGCTGGCGGCGCTAGCGGGGGGAACTGGCGCTTTCTTTACCGACCGTGAAGTGGCTAGGGGAAACATCCTAACGGCCGGGGCGATTGATCTTCAGATCGATAACACCAGTTACTACAATGGCGTAGCTAATCCAGGATCAACTTGGCAGATGTCCAACCTGACCGATCAACTCTTCTTCAACTTCAACGATTTGAAGCCAGACGATGAAGGTGAGGATACAATCTCACTCCACGTTGGCACTAACGATGCTTGGGCCTGTATGAATATCAGCTTGACCAAGAATGACGATATGGATTGTACGGAACCGGAAGGCGACGCGGGAGCTGATCCAACCTGTATTGCCAACGATACTAATACTGATGACGGTGAATTGGCGGGTCTACTCGAGTTTCTCTTCTGGAACGACGATGGCGACAATGTCTTTGAGGACAACGAGACTGTCTTCAAGCGGGGTACAGCCGACAGCCTCTTTGATGGCGCGCGTTGGACCTTAGCCGACGCGGCTTCCAGCATTGACACTGTTAATGGCGGTCCCCTGGATGGTAATGAGACGTACTATCTAGGTAAAGCTTGGTGCTTCGGTGATTTGACGCCGGCGCCGCTGGCGGCTGGTACGGGCATTGATCCAACCGTGGCTTCCGGTGTGACCTGCGAGGGTACAGGCATCGGTAACGCCGCTCAAACCGATCAGGTGATGGTAGATGTGATGTTCGAAGCCGTGCAGGCTCGACACAATCCCGGTTTTCTCTGTATTCCCGATCAGACGCCAGATACCGGCATGATTACGGTGACCAAGAGCGTTATCACTAACGATGGCGGCAACGAGAGTACCGGCGATTTCCAGCTCAAAGTGGATAGTCAGAATGTCACTTCTGGTGTGGCGGTCCAGGTGAGTGCCGGGACGCACGTGGTGAGTGAAGACGGTGTCTCAGGTTACGAGGCGACCTTTGGTGGCGATTGCGATGCCGATGGCAACGTTAATGTGCCGGCGAATGGTAGCGCGACTTGTACTCTGATCAATGACGACATTCGTCCCAACATCACCCTCTTCAAGAGCGTGAACAACGACAGCGGTGGTACGGCCTTGCCAAGTGACTTTACTCTACGAGTCAATGGTATTTCCACACCATCTGGCTCTTCGCGTTCGGTGAGCGCTAATGCTCCAGCGACAATTAACGAAGATGCCAAGGCCGGTTACAGCTTCGTGAGTATTACCGGTAGTCCGGAATGCCCGGGCGTGCTCGGTGGTACCGCGACGCTCGACGAAGGTGAAGCGATAACTTGTACGATCACTAACGACGACAACTAATTCTTGTTTAACTCAAGTTGAAGTCTTACTCTCTTGCTCCTCACTTGGACATCCGATGTCCAAGCAAAGGGCGGGAGGGCTAAGGCTTGAACGCCTGTTGGTCATGAAAATTATCACTAACATTCTCTATTATCTACTGGTTGCTATCGTGCTGATTATCGGCGTCTTGTTGGCCGCTTCTTACTTCCAATTGACCGGCTCTTACGAATTTAAGGTGGTCAAATCAGGTTCGATGGAACCAGCCATCAAAGTTGGCAGTTTAGTGCTGATTAAACCGGCCACGAGCTACCGCGAGGGCGAGGTGGTGACCTATGGTCGTGATACCAAGAGCGAAATCCCGACCACTCACCGGATTATTGCCAGCCGGGCCGAGGGCGGTCAGGTATTCTATACCGTCAAGGGCGATGCCAACGGCGAGCCGGATCCGCGTGAGATTCAAGTGAAAGAGATTGTTGGTAAGGTTCTCCTCACCGTGCCGTGGCTGGGGTATCTGCTGGATTTTGCTCGCCAACCACTCGGCTTTGTCTTGCTGATTGCCGTTCCGGCGCTTGGGGTGATCGTTGATGAAGCCAGAAAAATTTGGCGGGAGATTAAGAAAATAAAAACCGCCAAAGCCAATCAAGAACAACATGCGCCTACCATTTAAGCTTAAAATTGTTGATCGGCGCAAAGTCATTTTCTGGTTGGTGCTCGTTATCGGTTTTTCGCTGATCCACTCGGTAGCCGCTTACTACATTGACGAAGAGCGTGGCCCGCTTATCGGCGAGTCAGTGGCGCTGGATTTTATTCTTGAGGCTTCGCCTTGGTCGCTTGGGTCTGATGCCGATGATTTAGACCCGGGCGAATCAGTCACGCGGACTATTCAGATAGTAGATGATGCGCCAATTGATTTTTCGACGGCTTTCAAGTATGGGGTCAGAGCGGTTCAAACTGGCGGAGATGATGATTTTTGTACCCAGCTTCAATTGGAAGCGACAATGGATGGCGCTCCGGTTTACACTGGCGCTTTGTTCGGTTTTGATTTCTCGCCCGTTACCTTTGATCCCGCCGGTTCGTTGTGGACCATGCGTGTTTATTTGCCTGATTCGGCGGCGCTTACTTCTGGCCAGACTTGCGGTTTTAATTTCATCTATCGCGGTTGGCAAGAACGCTTCAGTATTTTTCCCGAGGGTTATCATGACGAAGAGGAAATAAGTAATGAGTTGGCCACCAGTAATCCACTGCCCCAGGAATGTCGCTTACTTGATTTTGACACCGACGCCATTGGCCTACCTATCGTTGCTGGCCAGAAGATTGACACCGAATATCAGCCTTGGGGAGTGGTGATCAGTGCGGATAATGCCCAGCATCAGCACCCAGATTTGGCTATCGCTTTCGATTCCGATGCGCCCACCGGAGGGGATGTTGATTTGGGCACGCCACACCAAGACTTTGGCGGTCCCGGTCTTGGTGCTGGTGGCGCGAACGGGACTCCTGGTGAAAATCAACAAACCCAGCATGGTCTGCTAATCATTGCCGAGAACGCGGTGGATGCCAACGCGGATGACTTAATTGATACACCAGATGATGAAGCGCGAGGCGGTAAACTGATCTTCACTTTCGACCAGCCCACTCGGATCAAGGAACTGCGTCTCTTTGATATTGAGGAGACCGGCGTGGTAATTAAGCTCTACGATGAGAGTGATACCAATTTTGCTACCATTGACGTGCCCAGCTTGGGTGATAATTCGGCCCAAACGGTGACGATAGATCGAGACGGGGTGAAAAAATTAAAAGTAATCTTAACTGGCTCGGGTGCCGTGGACGATCTCTGCTTCATCCCACCGCCACCCCCACCTTCGCCACCGGAAGATGACATTGGTTGTAGCCCGGGCTTTTGGAAGAATCATCAAGAAATCTGGTTTGATGCCAATGATCCTGCTGATGTGGCCTTGCTTGAAGATTTGCAATCACGTGGCCCCGGTTCCGGCTCTCGGCGCTTGGAGGCGGCCAAGACGCTCAATCGCGAGTTTCCGGAAATCGCAATTGAATGCGGCGAGGATCTCTCGGAAGTTGATGATGAGGATGATGGTTGGGATTTAGATTCTTTGGACCAGACCGGTGCGGCGGCCATGAGTCTGGGGGAGGCGGCGGCGTTAGTTGGCGATCTAACCGGCTCAACCACAACTAATGCCACTAGCAGTGACGTGACGGCAACAGCAACAGCAACAGCAACAATTGACGGTGGTGGTGGTACTGGCACCGATACTTCAGGTCCCTCGACTTCTGGAGAGACGATTGTTGCCGGTGGGGGAGGTTCCACTGAAGCAACAGAGACAATCGAGGCTCAACCAAGCAATATTGAACCAGAAACTCAAGTCTTGATCAGTGATTTATCTGATGTGGTCGGTAGTAGTAATAACCAGGGTGGTGGGTCCAGTGTTCCTGACCCAGTACCAGATTTGGCCCCGGCGCCCGAACCAACTCCTGCCCCCGAATCAACGCCACCAACTACTACCGCTGAATAATTATGAAATATCTCGCTATAATTTTAACTTACCTTAGCCTGACCGGCGTCGCTCTAGCCGCGCCACGTTTAGAGGTTAATTTCGATCCCGATCCGCTTTTCAGCGCGAGCGATCTGATTCCTGGCGATGAGGTCAGTGGGATAGTGACGGTGGTTAATAATAGCGAGACGTCCCAACAAGTGATTGCCGAGGCGATCAATATTGATGATCCGGATAACTTTGGCCAGATTATCAATCTGCGGATCAATACTTCTGGACTTGGCCCTATTTTCAATGATAGTTTGGCTGACTTTTTTCAGGCCGGGGAGTTGACACTGGCGCCGCTCGCCACCGGCGAAAGTCGGACTTTTAATTTTACAGCACGCTTTTTACCTACCGCTGATAATCAATGGCAAGCAGTAACGACGGTTTTTGATCTTTGCGTTGGTTTCTGGGGAGAGGCGGGGATGAATTGTGGCGATACGGTGATTGGTGGTGGGCAGGAAGTTGACACCGCGTCGACCGGTGTCCAGCCCGGTAATTCTGGCTCAAGCGGCCCGAGGATAACTGGGACCGGCAGTAATGGCGGTCAACGGTTGATCATCAGCCAGGAACAAGCCCAGAGCGTGAGCATACCAGCCAGCACCATCTTAATTACTTGGCAGACCAATTTATTGGCAACCAGCCAAGTTGTCTACGGACTCACAGCCGGCGGACCCTACATCCTCGACCTAACTGCCCCTAATTTTGGTTACCCGGTGGCGACCGCCGCCGATTCGTTGAAGACGCTTAATCACGCGGTAGTGTTTGGCGGACTGTTACCTGGTGCGACATATAGCTACCGGGTAGTGTCTCGAGCTTCGCCGCCGACGATTAGCTTCGAGCGACAATTTACTGTGCCCAATAGTGTCGAGGGTATGTCGCTCGCTCGCTCGACTCAATCTGATTGGTCGAGTGGCTCAAACGAGTCTGATTCAGAACCTGGTTCTGGGGCTAGTGGCGGCGGCGTGATGATGTTGGAGGGCTCGACGACGTCAGATTCTTCTCCGGCCAATTCGCTTAATCGGGGCAATCTGGCCAGCGCCCTTTTTGCTGTTTCCCAGAACTGGACTGAATTTTTTGAACAACCACGCTTTTGGCTTTTATTCTCTCTTCTGATCGTTTTATTATTTTTAGCCCATCGCCGTCAATCTGGAAGAAACCAAGCCCATCCGTCAATTGACAACTAATTGGCGGAAGTGTAGTTAAGGTAGTAGTTAAGTTGCGGGCGACGTTCTTTAAAGCTAACCCGCAACCGAACGCTAGCCATGTCCTTGGTCAGCCCTTAACGGGCTGGTCTGGGGCCGTTTTCCCTGGTCTAGTGTTCGGTTGCGGGTTAGTTTGTCCACAGTCTATCCTCGTCTGGCGTTGACCTAGTCTCTCCCTGACTATATCATATAGTGGTCTCCATTTTAATTTAAGGACTCGCGGGGAAATCGAGACCGAGGATTCAGAGACGCGGTGACCATGATGATTTCGATTTTTCCGGTTAACAAGAACCACTGGTGGCGTTGATGCCCGGTGGTTCTTTTTCGTTCACTCGCTTGAAAATCGAATAGCTAGAATCTAGATAACAGGGCATGGCCTCGGGCAGTTCTTTGTTATCCGGATTTTATCCGGCGGTCGATAATTCTTTAATTAAAAATAATCTTAAGATTAAACAAATGAAAAAAATTCTTTCAGTTTTGGCCGTTGGCTCGCTGGCCGCTCTGACTCTCATGGTCTTGGCGCAACCGGCTGATGCTTCCGGCGGTCGTCGCGGTGGTTCAAGCGATATCACCATCAACAACGACAGCAGTGCTGACGTAACCAATACGGTCATTGTGACTGCTTCTACGGGTGGCAACACTGCCAATGGCGGTGACGGCGAGGATGGTGGCCGTGGCGGTGACGCTATTGGTCCGTCTTCTTCGCGCTGGGGTCACCATGGCTCCTCCGGTAGCAATACTGGCGGTGATGGTGGCAATGGCGGTGATGGTGGTACGGGTGGCTCAATCGACACTGGCGATGCTGCTGCCAGTGCTGTTATCACGAATGACGTTAACAGCACGAGCAATCGCGTCACTTCGGATTGTGGTTGTGGCTCTCGCCATGGTAGCAACGATATCAACTTGGACACTCGGAGCCGCGCGACCTTGGTCAACCTTGCCGATGTTTTGGCTGATACGGGCCTGAATACCACCAATGGTGGTACGGCCGATGACGGTGGTCGGGGCGGTGACGCTTCTGGTCGCGGTACCAACACCGGCGGTGACGCTGGTAATGGTGGCGATGGTGCTGACGGCGGTTCAATCACCACGGGTGATTCCTTCGCTGGCGCCGAGGTGGTGAATGTGGTCGGCCGCACGGTCAACCGCGTTCGTCGCTAACTCTACGTAGAGGGTGGGGGATATCCCCCCGCCCCCTCATCAGCCCGGCGACGGATGGGTTGATGAGGGGGCGGGCGGCCCCTCTCGCATATTTCATGAGTTATTTGAGAAATTATGTTTGGTCTCTAATCGCGATTTTGATCGGCTGGGGCCCGCTGGTTTTACCATCGGCGTTGGCTGAAGAAACGGTAATCAATAATCAAATTTCTGTTTCGGCGCGGAGCGGCGGCCAGGCCGCGGCCGGTCGAACTCGAGTGCGGGCTTCAGTCAAGACTATTGTCAACGGCGAGACGGTGACCGACTGGCAGGAGGAGCGGATGGCGACCAGTAGCCAGGCGGTCAAGATCGAGAAAACTTTTGTCAACCAAATTCCGGCCAAGAAGATGGCCCCGAGCATTTCTTCGGCCACCTCCACCCGTCAATTCTGGCTTCGGGAGTGGTGGCGGAGCATCCAGCGGCTAATGGCGGCCTTTAATAAACAACCATGAAGCTAATTAAACAATTAATCTCGATTTATTTGATTGTTGCCTTGGTGCTTGGTTTTTGGCCGGCGGCTTTTGCTCGGGCCGAAGGAGAGGAAGCGGGCGGCGAGACAACCGTCTCCGCGGTGGAAACTCCGGCTCCGGCCGCAGAAGAATCGGCTACGGTCGAGACTCCGGCGGAAACCGAAGAGACGGCCCCCGCCGCTCCCGCCGAAGAGGCCGCGGCCGAGATGCCAGAAGTCGCGGTTACTCCGAAACCAGAATCGGAACCAACTTCCGAGACGATCATTGAGACTGGCGACGCCATCTCGGAAGGCGAGATCGAGAACATCGTCAATTACAATGATCTCGAGACCGGCACTTCCACCGTGGATGCCATTACCGCTACCTCAACCAACACGGCGGAGGTGGATAACCAGATGGTGGTGACCGCTGATACCGGCGGCAATGCCATCGAGGCGGCCATTGCCGCCTATATTACCACCGGCGACGCCGTGGCGCTGGCCAACGTTCTTAACCTGGTTAATGTCAATATCACCAACTCGAACGGCTGGTTTATCTTCCTCAATCAAACCGCCGGCAATTCCGATGATCTGGATTTCCGTACCTGGCTGAATGGCTGGATCGAGGCTCAACAGGCCACTAGCACCGAGGGTCAGCTTAATCCTTGCCCGGAACTCTGCGGCGGCGAGATTACGGTGGTCAACGATAATCAGGCTACCACCACCAATGAGATTGTGGTGGAAGCCAATACCGGCGAGAACGCTGCCACTTCCACCGAGCAGGCGGTGATCGAGACCGGCGACGCCTATGCCGCCGCCAATCTGATTAATGTCGTTAACACCAATATCACCGACTCGAATTATCTTCTGCTGACTTTCAATAATCTCGGCGACTGGGGTGACGATCTGGTTTTGCCGCCGGCCGAACTCTTCGCCCAGCTGTTCAATCTGGGGATGGTTAGCATTTTGCCCCATGGGGTGAGCAATAATAACGAGGCCAATGTCACCAATGGCGGCGCAGTAACGGCCGATACCGGCGGCAATACCGTCGGGGCCGACGGCGAGGCGGTAATTGAGACTGGTAACGCTTGGAGCAGTCTTAATCTCTTGAATCAGATCAACGGCAATTTCACCGGCTTCAGCTCCTTTTCTCTTTTGTTGCAGGTCCACGGCGATTGGTCGGGGGAAATTTTCAATGCTCCGCCCGGTCTGACTTGGCGGCAGACGCCGGTCGGTATCGAGTTGATCTACGATCCGACCAATATCGCGAGCGGCCAGGTGCCGGGCGTGACCAGTCTGGAGAACAATAATCTGGCTACCATTGACAACCGCTTCTCGGTAACGGCTTTGACTGGCGATAATCGAGTAGACGGCGGTGAAGCGGGTCTGATCGAGACCGGCGACGCCTATGCCGCCGCCAATGTCATCAACGTCGCTAATACCAACGTGGTGGGGCGCAATTGGCTGATGGCCATTGTCAATGTCTTTGGCGATTGGAGCGGAAATATCGCCTTCGGCCGGCCCGACCTTTGGATCGGTGAGCGGGTGGAACTCTCGGGGACGCCTCTCCAGCCCGGCGGTACGGCGACTTATTATTTAACCGTTAAAAATAACGGCGACGCGCCAGCCAGCGCCGTGACTGTAACTGATCCGAAGGACGATGGCTGGTTTGCTATCAATGAGTCTAGTAAACCGTTCACGAACGATGCGGCCGGTTTCAGTTGGGATCTTGGCACTCTGGCGCCAGGCGAGAGCACCGAGGTGAGCTACCAAGTGACGCTCAATGATCAAATGGATTACGGCGAGCACACCATTAGCAACGCGGTGACGGTATCCAGCCATGAGACCGACAATAACCCTGCCGACAACAGTGATACCTTGACTTTGTCTATTTGGCGTCAGCCGCCCGCCCGCACTTCTTCGGAAGTGGCACCCAGTCTTAATCGCGAGCCCGCTCGGGTGGCGGAAGACTGGGATGGAGTTTGGCGGGAGCCACCGCAAATCCGCTTGACCAAAACTAATGATGCGCCGGCCACCATCACGGCGAGTAGCAGCGTTAATTATCAAGTGGTTCTGGCCAACGACGGGCAGGAGGCCTTCGAAGCGGTGCTCTATGATCGTCTCACTAATCCGACCGGTCAAGTGATCAATGAGGAAGTTTGGGAGCTGGAGACCATCTACCCGGGTGAGGAAATTACTTTCGATTACACGGTGATTTATAATGCCAGCAGTACCGATGGGGTTTACACCAACGTGGCTTGGCTGGAGGCCATTGCTGGCGCGCCCCGGTCCGAAGGAGGCATCGCCTATCGCTCGCCGACCGCCACCAGCACTGTCACCATCGTTTCCGGTCCGGATCCGGCTCTTTTGACGGCTTCACTAGCCGAGCTGGCTAATTACGAAAGCGGATTATTGTCAATGGATCAAGAAATCGATCGGGTGATGAATTTGGTGGTGGCTGATTTAGATCAGCTAAGCGGCGAATTAGCGCTAGCCAATATGCCCGAGGCGCCGTTGACTTGGCAACCCAACTTCTTTACTGCTGCCGGTTGGTCAGCTCTTCAGGTGCCAGCTTTCAGCCAGACGGCCGGCCTTTTCGGTTTGAATCTTGATGCCAATTCGGCTTGGTGGTTGCTCTCCCTCTTCGTTGTCGTGTCCGTTTTGGCCTGGGGCACCTTACCCTCGAATCGTCAACGGCGCCTGGCGAGTTGGTTCTTCTAATAGGTTGATAGTCAAGAAAGGCCCAGGTTGCCGTTAGCTATTAGGCGAGAGTCATGCTTGTCGGGGCTGGTGTGCCCGCTTAATGAGCGGAAATAGGCCGCTACCGCAATCATGGTGGCGTTGTCTGTTGCCAGGGCGGAGGTGGGAAATAAGGTCTTAATTGAGGCGTTTTGGCCCCCTATGGCCAGTTCTAGGACTAGCTTTAGTTGTTTGTTGGCCATTACGCCACCGGCCGCGATGATGGTTTGGGGTTGATACTGCTTGATTGCCCGAAGAGTTTTGTGGACCAAGACTTCAATTACCGCTTCTTGGAATTCGTAGGCAATAGCGATCTTGGTGGACTCGTCAAGTCCCTCAAGCCCCCCCAATTTCTTAACTAGGTACAGGACCGCCGTCTTGAGACCGGAAAAAGAGAAATCGAAGTTGCCAGAATGCATCATTGGTCTCGGCAGGTTGTACTTGGACACCTGGTGTCCAAGTGCTTTTTCGGCTAATTTACTTATCTCCGGCCCGCCCGGATAAGGCAAACCAAGAATACGGGCCACCTTGTCGAAGGCCTCGCCGGCGGCGTCATCCCTGGTCTGGCCAAGGAGCTCGTATTGTAAATAATTTTTCATTAACACCAACTCGGTATGGCCTCCACTGACGATGAGGGCGAGGGCCGGGAAGTCTATTTTTAAATCCGTCTTTTGTTTGGGGTTTATCAGCACCGACAAGACATGACCCTCGAGATGATTGATGGGAAGGAGCGGTTTATCCCAAGCAAGCGCCAGGGCTTTAGCGAAATTGATGCCGACCCAGAGCGCCGGTTCTAGTCCCGGGCCGTAGGTGACGGCGATGGCGTCAATCGCCGGTCTCTCGTGGCAGCCCAAAAAATTTAATAAATTTTCGGCCAGCCCCTCTTCGCGAGTGAGAATCTCTCTGATCTGGTCGCCGACCCCATCTTCTGCCCGATTTTTTATTTTAGTCAATAACCCGGCTTGGCTTAGAGCGTGTTGAAGAAGCGGTGTCAATTGTTTGGCGTGCTCGCGCTTGGCTAGCATCGGCACCACGCCGCCGTAGAGAGCGTGGAGATCCACTTGCGAGTGAACCAAATGAGCGAGCACGTTAAAGCACGGTTGTTCCAAGCCGCCCTCGGCCTCCACAATACTCACCGCGGTTTCATCACAACTCGTCTCAATGGCGAGAATAATCATAAGTAATTACTACATTCAATGGGCGATACAGGGCTTGAACCTGTGACCTCGTCTACGTCAAAGACGCGCTCTAGCCAACTGAGCTAATCGCCCCCACTCCTTAATAATCTAGCAAAGTTTTTCCGGCTTGACAATTTAGCCACTGGCGTTAGAGTGGATCCAGTGTTCTTTGTGATAGCCAAAAATAACTTGGCTTAAAAGTAGGTTTCTGAGCAAAAGGAGAAAAGCGTGTCTACCTCAACTCAAAATGGTGTTTCCATCAACCCCCTAGTGAATGAAGAAATCAGTGTCAACGAGCGTGGTTGGTCAGAATGGTTGGCGTCTTGGCGCTCCACGCGTCTACTCCGCGAGCGTCTCGGACTGCTCCACACCATCTTCGCGGTGGACGTGGACACGAAGGAAGCGGTGGAGAGGGTCGTCTTTTTGCTGGAAGTCGCCGACGGTTTTGGCGACAAGTGCAATTTTGACTCATTGGATAACCGAGTCAGAGATCAGGGTGTCCAGGCTGATTTGCGTCAGGATATCGCCCGCAAGGCCTTCAAGGTCTTGGCCGGGGAGCGCTTCCGCCAACGCCCCGGAGAGTATAACGACTACGCGTTAGTCGGTCTCGAGGCCTATCGATTCCCGGAACTATTTTGGGCTCCAGAGCTGGTAAGCGCCAAGCTGCTGTGGTTTTTCCGATCAAGTGAGCATGGCTACCCACGCAATCTCAGCAATCTCAATTGTGGATCGGGTAAAGATATTGCTATGTCGTGGGCGCGGGAATTCGCGGAGAAGTTTTGTCGGGCGGTTTGGCGGGGCTTGAGGATCAGCACCAGCTACAATAGGAACCAATTGTTGACGGAGGACTATTATCTGAAATCACATCGCCAGATCGTGCCTGTTCTCTCCGGCTTGGGCCGCATCTTTTGGCTCTTGGAACAGAATGATTTCCCGATGAGCTTTTACCTGTGAATAACGAAATGTCATTCCTCGCTCACACCAAACACGCCGTTATCAGAC
>CAYIMH010000015.1:0-11857 GCA_964364525.1 uncultured Candidatus Saccharibacteria bacterium
TCTGATAACGGCGTGTTTGGTGTGAGCGAGGAATGACATTTCGTTATTCACAGTATGTTGTCCTTGCTAAAGACCGTTGATCCTCGCGGACCCTGTAGGAGGTTTCTGGCCTCTGAAATAAGATCTTGCTTACCGATCTTTGTTACCGGATCGAGCATTGCACTGCCGCATGACGTGCACCTCTCCCTTGTTTTTCTGGCACGAGCTGTCCAGTGCACAAACTGTTCGTGCCCACAATCTGCGCATCGGTATTTGCATCTGCCCTTGGCCATTGCGTACTCCTTTTAGCTTTGTCTCCGTGATCAACTACGCCGGCATGAGTATATCACAATATAAATAAATATCAAGCCACCCCCTTTTTTATCTACCTAACACAAGAAGCAGGAGCATCGCGGTAATGCCGAGGAGAAAGGCCAAGAGCTGGAGGAGAGATTTTTTTAGCTCGGTGGTCTTATGGAGCTCGGGGACTAGATCCGAGCCGGCGAGATAGAGGAAGCCGCCGGCGGCGAGCGGGAGGAGGAATTCAGTCAAGCCAACGACGCGCGCGCCCACGGCCAGAGTTAAAATAGCGCCGACGATGGCGAGCGAGGCCGAGAGGAGATTGAAGAGGAGGGCCCGCGACTTGGTGAAGCCGGAGTGGATGAGGATGGCGAAGTCGCCGATCTCCTGCGGGATCTCGTGGAGGATGACAGCAATGGTAGTAGCCAGACCGATCGCCGGACTAGCTAGGTAGCTTACCCCAATGATCACGCCATCGAGCAGATTATGGAGGCCGTCGGAAATAAGCACTAAGGAACCGACTGGCGCGGTTACGCGGTGTGTCTCCGACGGACAGGCGCAGTCATCTAACTCGTGATGGTGCGACCAGCGCAGAAATTTTTCCAAAACAAAAAAGATAACCAAGCCGCCAAGGATGGACAGGGAGGAGGTCAACACGTTATCGCTCGCGCGGGTGAAGATCTCTGGCAAGAGATGGATCAATACGTCGCCGAAGAGGGCGCCGGTGGCTAGGGCGACGAGAAAGGAGAGGGAGCGCCGGAGACGCCCCTCGTTGGCGATCAAGAACAGGACGCCGACGAGCGACACCAAGCTAACCACAACAACACTCGCCAGAGTGTAAATCCAGATCATCACTACATCATAGTGATTTGCCTAAGATTCGTCAAAGCGCTAGATTAGAAAAGTGAAAAGTGTTGAGAAAAAAGACAAGGTCTTCGTCGGTCTCTCCGGCGGGGTGGACTCGTCCGTGGCCGCGGCCCTACTTCAGAAGCGGGGCTATGAAGTTGTGGGCGTGTTTATAAAAATTTGGGACGCGGCGGATGATTGGGGGGTTAAATGTACGTGGAGAGAGGAGCGCCGCGATGCGATGCGCGTGGCGGCTCGTTTAGATATTCCGCTCTTAACGCTTGACCTGACGCGAGAATATAAGCGGAGCGTGGTGGATTATATGATCGCCGAATACCGCGCCGGTCGGACGCCCAACCCCGACGTGATGTGCAATCGCCAAATTAAATTCGGCGCCTTTTTCAATTGGGCGCGCTGGCACGATGCGGATTATGTGGCGACGGGGCATTATGTGAGGGGGGATCACCTCACCCCTAGCCCCTCTCCGAAGGAGAGGGGGGTGTGCAGTAGTTTTTCCCTCCCTTTTGGGGAGGGATTGAGGGTGGGGTGGAGACTTAGGATCGCCGCCGATCCCGCCAAAGATCAGTCCTATTTCCTCTGGACTTTGACCCAAGCCGAGTTACGACACTGCCTATTTCCCATCGGCGATTATCAAAAATCGGAAGTGCGACGCTTGGCCAAGAAATTCGGCCTGTCGACGGCCGATAAAAAAGACAGCCAAGGCCTCTGCTTCATCGGCGACTGGAATCTGAAAGATTTTTTGCGTCGTTATATCAAACCGAAGAAAGGAAACGTTTTGAACGAGTCGGGCGCGATAATCGGCGAGCACGAAGGCGCGTGGTATTACACCAGCGGCGAGCGCCGCGGCTTCACTATTACCCAAAAAACCTCCGCCGATAAACCATATTATGTGGTGGCTAAAGATGTTGAAAAAAACCAGCTGATTGTCGGTCATGCGGGCACACCTGGACCCGCCGTGTCCAGGCCCGGATCAAAGTTAATCACCTTGGCCGACGTCAATTGGATTAGTGGTGTGGGGCCGACGGCCGATAAAATTTATCAAGCGCAAATTCGTTATCGCGGCAAACTCTATCGTTGTCGGCTTAGTTTGATCAACAATCAAACTAAATTAATTTTCCTGGATTTGCCTGAAGCTATTGCCCTCGGTCAATCAGCGGTGATCTACGACGGCGAAATAATGCTCGGCGGTGGTGTGATTGACGCCATTTTGCCTTTGTGCTAGCTTAAATTTGGACTAGAGAATAACCATGGGGAGAGTCCGGGTCCTCATAAAGAAATGACGAATGGGGAGCGTCGCTTCTGGGGGCTCGGCAAAAAGGGTGGGTGAATTCCATATCTTTCAAGGTTTAAGTGTCATGGGTTCACTCACCCTTCTTTTTTCCTCGCCTCTGTTTTTTGAGGGGTCTGCGTTAGGCTCCGGCGGTCTGGGTTTTAGGCGCTCGCCACTTCCCTAGACCGCTTTTTTTATGGTCAAAATTCTGCTAGGATGGCGGGATGAGCGCGGACGAGATCAGGGAAAAATTTTTGGCTTATTTTGCCGCCGCGCCACGGGGGCATACCATTATCCCTTCGGCGTCTTTGGTGCCGGAGAATGACCCGACGACGCTCTTCACCGGCTCGGGGATGCAGCCCTTGGTGCCATATCTCTTGGGCGAGAATCATCCAGCCGGGTCGCGCTTAGCCAATGCCCAGAAATGTTTCCGGGCGATTGATATTGAGGAAGTTGGTGACAATCGCCATACCACCTTCTTCGAGATGCTTGGCAATTGGTCGCTCGGCGATTATTTTAAAAAGGAACAGCTCGCTTGGTTTTATGAATTTATAACGCGGGAAATTGGTTTGCCGCCGGAGCGCTTGGCCGTCACCTGCTTCGCGGGGGACGAGAAATTTGGTTTGCCGCGCGACGAGGAATCAGCGACGATTTGGCGCGACTTAGGTTTAGCGCCGGAGCGAATCCACTTCTACGGCGGGGAGAAAAATTGGTGGAGTCGTTCGGGGCGACCGGATAATATGCCGGCCGGTGAGCCGGGCGGTCCCGACTCGGAAATTTTCTACGAGTTTACGAGTGTGGCCCATGATCCGCGTTTCGGCGAGAAATGCCACCCCAATTGCGATTGCGGGCGATTCCTTGAAATCGGCAATTCGGTTTTTATGCAGTTTGTTAAAAATTCTGGGGCGGACTCGGGACCAGCGGCCTTCGGTCTTTTGCCCAAACGGAACGTGGACTTCGGCGGCGGCTTGGAGCGTATCACTGCGGCAGCTAACGATGAGCCCGATGTGTTTAAGGTGGGTGTCCTTCGATTAGCCATCGAGTCGATCGAGAAAGAAAAGCCGCACTCGTCGTATGAACGCGCCGCAGAATATCAGAGCGCGTTTCGTATTATTGCCGATCACCTTCGCGCAGCCATTTTTTTAATTGGCGATGGGATACTACCCGCAAAAAGTGACCGGGGTTACTTTGTTCGCCGTCTAATACGTCGGGCGACCCTCCATAAAAATAGATTTCTGCCCACGGCCCTTTTCTCTAACATCGTTTTTGCGATCGCAGAAGGATATAAGGATGAATATCCAGAGCTACGCCAGAAGCAAGACCGCATTTTAGAAATAATCTCGAAGGAGGAGACCGAGTTTGAAAAAACATTGGTACGCGGTCTGTGGGAATTCGAGAAGCTCCCGCACAGGGGGGGTGTTGTATCGGGTGTTGATGCCTTCAATTTATACACAGCACATGGATTTCCAGTCGAGCTCACACAGGAAGTCGCTAAGGAGTATAAGGCGACGGTCGACGTTGGCGCCTTTCGTGTTGAGATGGAAAAACACAAACTCATTTCTCGCGCCGGTGCCGAGCAGAAATTTAAGGGCGGATTGGCCGATCATTCGGAGCAGACCACGCGTTTGCATACCGCCCACCACTTGCTCTTGAAGGCTCTGCAAGTGGTGCTCGGGCCGCGAGTTAAACAGCGAGGGAGTAATATTACACAAGAGCGTCTGCGCCTCGATTTTCTCCACGGCGAGAAAATGACGGAGGAGCAAAAGAAGAAAGTGGCAGAAATTGTGAACGAAAAAATTGGTGAAAAATTACCGGTAATCCGAAGCGAGCTTGATCTGGCCGAGGCGGAGAAACTTGGCGCAGAGCATGAATTCGGCCAGAAATATCCCGAGCGCGTCTCGGTCTACTCCATCGGTCCTGCCGATGCCAGCGTCGACTATCCCCAATTTTCTCAAGTCTTCTCGATCGAGTTCTGCGGCGGTCCGCACGTCGCCAATACCGGCGAACTTGCCGGCCCGGATGGCAAATTAATCTTCAAAATTCTCAAAGAAGAAGCCGTGGCGGCAGGCATCCGGCGGATCAAGGCAGTATTGATAAAGTAACGGCGAGCGGCATTTTTATTTTCTAACATAAGTTTAACGGTCGTTAAAGATGTGTTAGGGAGTCATCCGCAGTATATCGAAAGTAGAGTAATCAACAAGTGATTATCTCGCGGGCGGTTTTGTTGTGCTACAATTTACCGATATGTCGCCGATCGCGATCATTGATGTTGGTAGTACCAGTGTGGGCGGGGCTATTCTCGTACTTAATAAAGAGAAGCGGGTCCAGGGCAAATATCGGGTGATTTATACCACCCGGGAACGAATCAACTTCAGCGAGCGGATTAAGTCGCAGGAATTCTTCACTCAAATGTCGGCGGCACTGAAGCGGGTCTTGGGGGGCTTCACCGCTGGGGGCTATGCGCCGCAGATGGTCCATTGCTTCCTTTCCGCTCCCTTTTATGCTGGTCAGACCAGAGTAATTCACTATAACACCGCCAAACCGACCAAGATCAGCCGATCGTTGATTGACGATTTAATCAAGACCGAACTCCAGCACTTTGAAGCCGAACACGGCGATCAACACCAATTGATTGAGAATCGCCTCCTCTCGACCAAATTAAATGGCTACACCATATCGCGACCTTATGGTCAAATGGCAACAGAATTAGAGCTAATTAATTATTTCAGTCTCGGCTCGGTCAAGATTCTGGATCGTCTTCGCGAGACGATCGCAGGCACTTTCCACCACCGGGCGATTGTCTTTCACACCATGGCCCAGACCTATTATGAGGTTTGGCGGCAAATTATGCCCGAGCATGATTCTTATCTACTTTTTGATATTGGCGGCGAAGTGACGGAGCTCTCGGTGGTCTCGCGCGGGCTCTTGTGGGAGACGCTCTCTTTCCCGCTCGGTGAGAATTACATTATCCGTCAAGTAGCCAAGACCTTGAAAACTACCTTGCCCGAGGCCTATTCTACGATTAAGCGGCAAGTTTTAAGTGAGCATCATGAATTGGTCTCGGGCCAATTAGCGACCATCTCGGCGAATCTTAAAGTCGAGTGGTTGGCGGCTTGTCGGCAGGCTCTGGCGCAGGCGAGCAGTGGTTGCTTCTTGCCCGACCGGGCTTGGCTTATTGGTAATCGCGATCTGGTGCCGCTCTTTGGCGAGTGGTTAGATGGTGAAAGTCTCGATATGCTGATGATGAGCGACCGCAAACTCGCTGTGGATTATTGGCGAGCCGACTGGTTCTTGCCTTGGTTAGAACACGACGCTAAGACACGGCAGGATCTCTCGTTGATGGCAGAAGTGATTTATTGTGATAATATAGAGAGTAAATAATTCCACATGTTCCCCGAAGTTCGTCATAAAAAAAAGAGTTTACGCGAGGTCTTGCCCCAGAAGTCGCCTGGTCGTACTATAAGTAAGGGTAAAGATAGAGATGATAAACCAGCGTCGCCGCGCTCGGCTCGTCGGCGTGGCGGTTGGGGTTATGCCCTCTTCATTATTATATTGCTGGCGGTGGCGGGCTATGTTTTGTCGAGCTTGCTAGCTCGGGCGACGGTGACAATTAAGCCGCGCCAGGCCGCTCTCACTCTGGCTGAAAATTTGACCGCCAATAAGTCGCAAGCAGTGGCCGGGGGCCTGTCTTACGAGGTAGTAACCTTGCCGGTGGCCAAGGCGAGCCGCCCGGTCCCGGCTAATGGCAATAAATTGGTGGAAGAGAAAGCGACCGGCCAGGCAGTAATTAGCAATAATTTCAGTAGCACCTCCCAGCTTCTGGCTATTAATACCAGGCTCGAGGCGCCGAATGGCAAGATCTATCGCCTAATCAAAGCGGTGACTGTGCCGGGGCAGAAGACGGTGAGTGGGAGGAAGGTGGCCGGCACTATTACGGCCGATATCGTCGCCGGCGCTCTAGGCGAGTCATATAACAGCGCCAGCGAACTTAGTTTTACCATTCCGGGCTTCAAGAACAGCGCTCGCTATAGCGGCTTCACTGCCAAGTCCAAGGGCGCCATCACGGGTGGCGCCTCGGGACAGGTGAAGGTTGTGTCGGAGGAGACTAAAACCAAAGTTAGTACCGAATTAAAACAAGAATTACGAGATCAATTGCTGGTCTCGGCCCGGGCGCAGATCCCGCCCGAATTTGTCATGTTTGATGACGGTATTATTATTAATTTCAAGGACGAGACCAATTGGTCGGCCGGTGGTGGTGACGAGGTTAATATGACCTGGAGTGCGGAGTTCCGCGGTCTCATCTTCGATCGGCAAAAATTAGCTAATTATGTGATTGGTGATAAATTATCGGAGCTTACCGGCCTCAACCTGTTGATCGTCAATCTTGATCGTCTGGCCTTCATCTTAAATCACAAGGAGCAAGTTGATCTCACCAAAGATGATCAAATCTCTTTTAACCTAAGTGGTGAGGCGGAGGTGGTGGCCCAAGTAGAGGCCGCCGCTTTGGCGGCTAGGCTCGTGGGAGTGAGGAAGAGTGAGGCCAATCAGACCCTCGGCCAATTCAAAGAAATCGAACAGGCCGAAGTGGTTTTTCGCCCACCATGGTCTCGACGTTTTCCCGCCAAGGCAATTGATATTGTAATAGTTGACGCCATTAATTAATGTTGCTAAGATGCTTGAGTAGTCAAAATCAATGGCAGATTTAGATAAATCAAGCCCAGCCGCCAAAGAGCAAGTGGGGGTAGCGTCAGGTGTTGTCGTGGAGGCCCTACCCAATACTTTGTTTCGGGTGGAATTGGGACTTGGTCAGGTTATTTTGGCCTATTTATCTGGTAAAATGAGGCTACATCGTATCCGGGTGTTAGTGGGCGACAGGGTGGAAGTGGTCCTCGATTCCTATGGCGGCAAAGGTCGTATTGTGAAGCGGATGTAGTTTAAATATATATGAAAGTCCGAGCCTCGGTTAAAAGACGATGTATGAAGTGCCAAATGGTTAGACGCCGTGGTCGTCTGTATATTGTGTGCAAAAGCAAACCTAGTCATAAACAAAAACAAGGATAAAACATGCGCGTTGCTGGTATCACCATTCCCGATAATAAGCGTCTGGCCGTGGCTCTCACGGCGATTTATGGCCTTGGCATCAGCCAAACACGTCATATCTTAGAGCGCGCTAAAGTGTCGCCTGACAAACGGGCCAAGACCTTGACCGCCGAAGAGGAAAATGCTCTGCGTCGCGAGATCGAAGTAATGAAAATTGAGGGTGCCTTGAAGCGCGAGATCTCTGGCAACATCAAGCGCTTGATTGACATTAAAAGTTATCGGGGCGGTCGTCATGTCCGGCACTTGCCGAGTCGTGGCCAACGAACCAAGACCAATTCTCGGACTCGTCGCGGTAACGTACGCAAGACCATGGGTTCTGGTCGCAAGAAGGTGGATATTAAATAATATTTATGATGAATTAATTAAACCATGGGCAAGAAGCGCATCATCACCGAGAGTGGGCAAGCCGAGATCAAAACCAGCAACGCTGGGGCGGTGGTTTCTGGCAAGCGCAAACTGATTAACGGCGTTTTGCATATTCAAGCGACTTACAATAACACCAAGATCGTGCTAACCGATACCGATGGCCAGGCGGTGATCTGGTCTTCGGCGGGATCGCTGGGCTTCAAGGGCGCCAAGAAGGGGACACCCTTCGCCGCCGGCAAAGTGGCCGAGGTAGTCGCCGAGCGCGGGCAGGCGCTGGGTCTTAAAGAGATTGACGTGGTGATGAATGGTGTGGGCGCCGGTCGCGAGGCGGCTATCCGAGCGGTGGCCGGTAAGGGTCTAGTGATCAATAAAATTAAGGACGCTACCCCGGTGCCTTTCAACGGTCCTAAGCCGAAGAAACCCCGTCGTGTTTAATCTATATTTATGAAAATTGGTCCAAAATATAAAATTGCCCGCCGCTTGGGAGCCCGAATTTTTCCCAAGACTCAAACTACCAAGTTCAGCACCTCCGGCTCGCCCAATAAGCGTCCGACGGGGCGTGGTGGTGGCGGTCGTCCCAAGAACGCTTCCGAGTACGGTTTGCAATTGATCGAGAAGCAGAAGGCTCGCTATACTTACGGTCTGAAAGAGCATCAGATGGCCAGTTACGTGGCGCGGGTGCGGGCCGGGGAAGGCGAGCCGGCGGTCAACTTATTTAAGACCCTCGAGCGCCGTCTCGACAATGTGGTCTTTCGCTTCGGCTTAGCCAACTCGCGCGCCTTCGCGCGGCAATTAGTGACCCACGGTCACATCACAGTCGGTGGACGCCGCTTGAACGTGCCGTCTCACCAAGTCAAGATTGGCGATGTGGTAGCGGTGCGGCCTCAGAGTCAAGACCGAATTGTTTTTCAGAATCTGGAGGAGCGACTCAAGGATCATCAAACGCCGGCTTGGCTCCAATTTGATGTGAGCAAGAAAAGCGGCGAGGTGTTAGCGGAACCTTTGGCCAGTGAAATGCCGCCGGATATTAGTCTAAGCGCTATTCTGGAGTTCTATGGCCGCGTTTAAATTTAAATAGTTTTTAATAAATAATTAACATTTTACTATGATTGATTCCACCATCATTTTGCCTTCCAAGCCTGTGGCTATTAGCGAGGATGAGTTTAAGGGTGTTTACGAAACGGAGGGTTTATATCCGGGCTACGGCCACACGCTCGGCAATTCTCTGCGTCGCATTATCCTCTCTTCCTTGGTAGGGACGGCCATTACGGCGGTTAAGATTGAGGGGGCGACGCACGAATTTGCCACCATCCCCGGCCTCAAGGAGGACGTGATTATGTTTATTCTCAATTTAAGGAAGGTGCGTTTCCAATTGATTTCTGATGAACCGCAAAAGCTCATTATCCAAGTCAAAGGGAATAAGGAAGTGACCGCCAAGGACATTGAGGCTGGCGGTCAGGTGACCATCATCAACCCCGATCAATATCTGGCCACGGTGACTGATAAGAAGACTTCACTCAACGTAGAATTGACTATCGAGCGGGGTATGGGTTATTTGCCTAAGGAGTTGGTGCGGCGCGGCCGCAATGAAATCGGCCTAATTTTTCTTGATGCCGTTTTTACACCCATTCGACGGGTTAATTATGAGGTTGAGAATATGCGGGTGGGCGACCGAACCGATTATAATCGCTTACGTTTAAGTATTGAAACAGACGGAACAATGACCCCCCGCCAGACACTCGAGAAGGCCATTGAGATCATGATTAGTCAACTTAAGGCGATGGTCGGCTTCCGCACCGACGAGGAGAATGGGGTCGAGGGAGAGGAGTCTGGTGCCGAGGCGGAGGGCGGCAAAGACTTGAGTAATAAGGATATGTCTGATAGCTTGAAGACGCGGATTGATGATCTGGATCTCTCTACTCGCACCAATAAAGCCCTAACCAATGACGGCATCAGGACGGTGGGCGGCTTAGTCCGCAAGAGGGGGTCTGACCTAGAGGCGGTTGAGGGCCTGGGCAATAAGGGCTTGGAAGAGATTAAAGAAGCCCTCGCCAAACTTGGCCTGTCGCTCAAATCCTAATCCTTAATCCCTGTTCCCTAATCCCTAGTTTATGCGCCACCATAATCATAATCGCAAATTTGGATTAAAAAGCGGCCCCCGCCGGGCGCTATTGCGATCTCTCGCCGAAGGACTGGTGATGCGCGGTCGGATCAAGACTACCGAGGCCAAGGCCAAAGAATTGCGGCCTTTCATTGAGCGCTTGGTCACCAAGGCCAAGCCGGGTACCTTGGCCGCTCGGCGTTTAGTTATCTCTAATCTCGGCACTTCTTTCCGCGCCAAGAAATTAGTAGACGTAATTGCGCCCAAGTATGCCGCTAGGCCGGGAGGTTATACTCGGATTGTCAAATTGCCGCCGCGCCAAAGTGATGGGGCCAAAATGGCGATCATCGAATTTGTATAATATGAAAACTAAGACAGACAACCAGATAATTACCTTAGATGCCACCGGCCAGACACCGGGCCGCTTGGCTTCGGCGGTGGCTAAGATTTTGCTCGGCAAAAATAGACCTGATTTCGAGCGGTATCTGGAGGCGGGGATTAAGGTGCGGATCACCAATGCCGGCCACTTAAAGATCAATCAGGCCCGCGCCGCTCGTAAACTCTACGTCACTTATAGTGGTTATCCTGGTGGTCAAAAATTGACCACCCCCGATGAGGTGATCGCCCGTTTTGGCAAGGCCGAGATTCTACGACGAGCGGTCCACGGCATGTTGCCGACCAATAAGTTGCGACCGCGCCTAATGAAGCAATTAACCATTACCGAATAATTATGACCGCTAAAACGACCAAAAAGACGGAGTATTACCAGGCGGTAGGGCGGCGCAAGACGGCGGTGGCGCAGGTCCGCTTGAGTCACGCCGGCAAAACCGCCTTCACCGTCAACGATAAAACTTTCCAAGCTTATTTTTCCACTGAACAATTGCGGCGGATAATTAAGCGCCCCCTAGAAACCACCAAGCTTGATGACAAATGGAGCATCAGTGCCAAATTAGCCGGTGGCGGTATCCAATCTCAAGCGGAAGCACTCTCCCACGCTATCGCTCGCGCTCTGGTTGTCTACCAGGCTGATCTCAAACCCGTCCTCAAAACTGCCAAACTGATCAAGCGTGACCCCCGCATGAAAGAACGCCGCAAATTCGGCCTCAAAAAAGCCCGCAAAGCTCCGCAGTGGAGCAAGCGGTAGGATTGGTCTCGACATTTTTTCTCAGTTTGTTACTATTTAGTAGTTATTAATAGTCGAGCTTGTTTACTATGAAAAAAATCATTTGGTTGGTGGCGATCGTATTGGCACCGATAGTAGTTTTGGCCGCGGAAGATTGTCTTACCGTAAGTGGCTATGGCAATGTTTGCAGTGAGGCAGATAATTGGGAAACTGCGGAGGTAGAATTATTAGAAGGCTGGAATTTGATTCAGGGATTGGTATCAGAAAGCCAAATCCTGTCTCCAGGTAATTACGCTGGTCCGAAAGGGGCCGTTGCCATTTATGTGTTCAGCCCCTTAGATCAGAAATTTATCCGAACCTATCCCAAACCGGAAAGTGATAAGCTCGGTTCCAGCAATTTTTCCATTTCGACAGCGATGGGGCAGCAAGCTTCTTGGGTCTACGTTGCTAATCCTCGGACTCTGTTAAGATATAAAATTAAAAAACCATTGAGCTTAGACCAGAGAGGCTTGGTCTCTGGTTGGAATTTTGTGGCTGTAACCAAGGATATGTTTAAGGGTAATTTCGTGCCCAATGGACCAGGATATGAAGGCGAATATTTCTCTTGGGGAGAGATTGGCGCTAATTGTGGTAATTTAGTCAGTTATTTCTGGAATCCAGAAGTCCAGTCCTGGTCTTTACTCCGTCCGGAAGATAGAATAAAGGGCTATGATTTTGAACAGCCATTCAACTTCCAAGAATTCCTGAAGTC
>CAYIMH010000016.1:0-11844 GCA_964364525.1 uncultured Candidatus Saccharibacteria bacterium
CGCCCGACGTCAATATTTCCACTATTGAGGATCCGATTGAGTATCAGATGCCACGGATCAATCAGACGCAGGTCAAGCCCGATATTGGTCTCACTTTTGGTTCAGGTCTTAGGAGTTTAGTCCGTCAAGATCCGGATATTATTATGGTGGGAGAAATCCGCGATCAGGAGACGGCCAGTTTGGCAGTTAATGCGGCGTTGACCGGCCACCTCGTGCTCTCTACTCTTCACACCAACTCGGCAGCGGGCACGATGCCGCGGATGCTCGACATGGGCGTGGAGCCCTTTCTCTTGGTGTCCACCATCAATCTGATTATTGCCCAACGGCTGGTGCGTAAATTGGAGAAGAACCGCGAGACTTATTTCCTAAGCGCGGCCGAGCTGAAGCAATTAGGCGGGCTGGTGGACATGGAGCGCGTTTTGAAATGGTTGAAGGAGGAGAAAATTATTGCCCCCCATCTCGATTGGCCCAAAGTGCCCTTCTACAAACCCAAAGCGGGGACGGAATCTGAAGATGGCTATCGCGGCCGCATTGGTATCCACGAAGTGTTGAAGATGTCGACGACGATTAAGGAGCTGGTGATTAAGAGCGCCACCTCCGACGCGATTGAACACCAGGCTAAGGCCGAGGGGATGTACACCATGCTGGAAGACGGTGTTTTTAAGGCGGCGCAGGGGATCACTAGCTTGGAGGAAGTATTGCGGGTGGTCAGCGAATAATATGTTATTTCAATATCGAGCGGTTGATAATGCGGGAGCCGAATCAGCTGGTGAGCGGGAGGCGCTGGATCGCTTCGCTTTGGCGCGAGCGCTGAAGAGCGAATCTGGTTTGACTCTAGTGGAGACTAAGGAGAAAAAGGCGACCGGTGGAGGTTCATTCATGGATAAATTGAACGCGCTCTTTAGCCGCGTCAAGATTAAAGACCAGATTATTTTTGCCGGATCACTCTCGGCGATGTTGGGGGCTGGTCTCTCGCTCTCGCGGGCGCTGGCGGTGATGGAACGTCAGACCGGCAATAAAAATTTTAAAAAGATCATCAGCGATGTGGCCGAGCGAGTCAGCCGCGGCTCAACCTTGAGTAAGGCTTTGGCCACTTACAATAAAATTTTCCCACCCGTTTTCATTGCCATGGTGGCGGCTGGTGAAGAGTCGGGTAACTTGGCCGGGTCTTTGGAGACGGCGCGACAGCAATTGGCCAAGAGCCACGACCTGCGTCGCAAGGTTAAGGGCGCGATGATCTACCCGGCGATTATCGTGTCGGTGATCATCGTCATCGGTATTTTAATGATGATTTTTTTAGTGCCGCAATTAACCTCGCTCTTTAAAGATTTGGAAGTGGACTTACCCTTGAGTACGCGGATAGTGGTGTGGACGAGTGACTTTCTCTCGACGCACACGCTCTCGTTTGTTCTCGTGTTTCTGGCCTTAGTGGTAGCGTCGTGGCGGGGGCTGAAGACTCGAGCGGGTAAGAATCTATTTACTCGCGTGGCCATGAAAGCGCCAGCCGTTTCTACTATCATCAAAAATCTGAATGCCGCGGTGACGATGCGGACACTTTCCTCGCTGGTCTCGGCTGGCGTCAGCTTGGTCGAGGCGATTACCATCACCACCGAAGTAATTCAGAACCCATTCTATCGAGAGGTATTGAAACAAGCGGTGGAGAAGATCCAGAAAGGTTCGGCTTTGTCGGTGGTCTTTAAAGAGCACGAGGATATTTATCCGATCTTGGTCGGTGAAATGGCCGAAGTGGGCGAGGAGACCGGCAACTTAACCGGCATGCTCCTTAAAGGCGCAACTTTTTTTGAAGATGAGGTCGAGCAAGCTACCAAGAATCTCTCCACTTTGATCGAGCCGGCGCTCATGGTGCTCATCGGTATCGCCGTCGGCTTCTTCGCCGTCTCGATGCTCGGCCCGATGTACTCTTTAAGCGATAAAATTTAGATGACCAAATGTTTAAATGAAAAACTCGGTCTGACTTTACTCGAGGTCATTGTGGCGATTGCTATTATTTTATTGGTACTCGGGCTGATGATCTTCTCTCTAGCCAATTTTCGGCGAACCCAACTTTTAAGTGGTACGACCGAGCAATTGATCGGTCTTTTGAACGAGGCTCGATCGCGGACTATTTCGGCCGTGGATGGGGCCCAACACGGGGTCCACTTGACTAGCAATCGGGCTCAGCTTTTCCAGGGCGCGGCCTACTCTGGTGGCACGATCAAGCAGACACTAGATCTTGATTCGGCTCTGACTCTGACTTGGTTTTTGGGCGGTAGCGCTGGCGTTAGTGATATAATCTTTCAGAAGCTTACCGGCAAGACCGGTCAGTACGGCACTACTACTCTGTCGCTAACGTTTGATAGTAGTAAAAACCGCGTTATCAGTATTGAGAGTACCGGTCTGGTTCAACTTAAGTCGCAAGCTAATTAAATGACAAAGCAACGATGGTCAAAAGGGATGGGTCTACTCGAAGCGGTGGTGGGCATCGCCGTTATTATTGGCGTGGTTATTGGCTTAGTTAATATTTTTCATAACTTATTGGCAGTGGCCGACGACAGCCTTGAATCCCTGCAGGCCACTTTTCTGCTTGAAGAAGGGGCGGAAGTGGTGCGTCTTTGGCGTGATAAGAGCTGGGATAACCTGGGCGATTTGGCCGTGGGGACGGATTACTTTTATGATCTGAACGGCAATAATTGGGCCACTAGCACAACCAACATCTTTCTCGACAGCCGCTACGACCGACGTTTCCGTTTAACGACGGTTAATCGTGATGTGACGACTCGAGATATTGTCTCGAGCGGCGGGGGCGTCGATTCTAATACCAAGTTAGTTACCGTTTCGGTGGCTTGGCGTCAGAATAACGCCACGACCACCAAGTCGGTGCAATTTTATCTGGCCAAATTATTTTGATGTTGCGCCCAAGATTCAAACGAGGTTTCACTCTAGTCGAGACGGTGGTCTATTTGTTTATCTTGGCACTTATCTCGACGGTGGTCATTACTCTGCTGGTCAATATGCTTCAAGCCTTCTACCGTTTTCGGGCGATGGAGCGGGTGGCCCATTCGGCGGAGGTGGCGTTGGGGCGTTTCAGCCGCGAGGTGAGACGGGCGATCAGTATTAATAGTCTGGGGGGGAGTACTCTGACGCTTAATACCACCGACGGCAGTGGCAATCCGACAACCATCACCTTTTCCACTGCCAATAATGTATTAATGATCACCGAGGGCGCCGGCGCGGCGGCCACCAGCACCGACGTCAATGTGGCGGTGAGCAGTCTAATCTTCCGCAATATCAGTGCCATGCCGCCGGCGGTGCGGATGGAGCTTGGTCTGACCGACGGCGGTATGCTCCAGGGGCGCACCTTTAAATTCTACGACACGGCGGTGTTGCGAGGCAGTTATTAATATAAATTTACTATGCATCGGATCAGAAATCTTAGAGTTAATAGGCAGACGGGTCAGGCGGTAATCACGGCGGTAGTCTTCCTGGTGATATTGTCTGGCGTGGTGTTGAACGGTATTACCACCCCCCTGGTCAGCAATATCAAGAATACCCGCAATACTCATTCCGGTCTCCAGAGCTACCTCCTGGCCGAATCGGGCGCTGAAGATGTTATTTACCGGCTCAAGTCGGGCCTGGAGGTGGATACCAGCGAAGTTTTGACTCTTGATGGTAGCGGTGTTACCACTCAAACGGTGGACGATGGCTTAGGTGGCAAGACGATTACGGCCGCCGGTACTCTGGGTAATTATTTGCGTAACGTGCAGGCAAAAATTTTTGAAGGCGAGGGCACGGCTTTCTTTTACGGTTTGCAGGTCGGCAATGGCGGGATTGATATGAAAAACGACGCTCTTATTACCGGCAATGTTTTTGCCAACGGCAATATTAGCGGCGATAACGCTGCTCAAATTACGGGTACCGCTATCGCCGCCGCCGTCATTAATGAACCGGCCGCAGCTACCAATGGCACTTCGACCACACCGTTCAGTGGTATCAATTTAGGCCATTCGGTTACCGGCATTACCACAGTGGCTCAGAGCTTCAGTATTTCCACCACTACGCCAATGATCCGCTTCACGGTTTATATCAAAAAAACCGGCACGCCGGCCAATCTGTCTGTGGCCTTGATGACCAATTCCAATTCTGGCCCCGGCAATCCCAAGCCAGGCTCGGCCGTGGGTGGGAGCGGTACCTTAGCGAGCAATCTGGTAACCGGTGAATACGGCTGGATTGAAGTTTATCCTTCATCATTAATCAATCTGACGCCCGGCACCACCTATTGGCTCCAGTTGACTAGTGGCGGCACTTCGCCAACTAATTACTACACCATTGGCACCAATATCAATGGTTATAATGGCTCGACCTATCAAGTTAAGACCAAGGCTGGTAGTAGCAATTGGGCGACCGTTAGCCCGGCTGATCAGGACGCTTATTTCGCCATCCATGCCGGTACGGCTAGTACTATTGACGATATGACTATCCAGGGCAATGCCAATGCTTTGACGGTCACCAACTCTACGGTCTCCGGCAATCTCTATTGCCAGGGCGGTAGCGGCAACAATAAGGCTTGTGATACCAGTCAAATACCGCAGGCACCGCTAGGTTTCCCGGTCTCTGAAGCCAATATCGATGAGTGGAAGACGCAAGTTACTGATGTGGCTAACGCCGGGCCGGCACGCGGGGACTGGAGTCTTAGTGGTAATACGGCCAGCACGACCGGGAGTTCCTTAAAAATAAATGGTAACCTAAGTCTTTCCAATGACTCCACCGTTACTACCAATGGGCCGCTTTACATCGTGGGTAATTTAGAAGCCTCAAATCATAATGACCCGCCCCATGCGGCCTTAACTCTAGGCGGGCCGCTCTACGTTAGCGGTAACATTAATATTTCTAATGACAGCTTGATCAAGCTGGGTAACCAATATGGTGAAGGCGAGTCGGAGTTTATAATCGTGGATGGCACGGTCAACACCTCTAACGATGCTGGTTTTGAGGGTAGTGGGGCGGACGAGAGTTACCTGCTGGTGGCCAGTAAAAATGGCAACATCAATATTTCCAATCACGGCGGTTCCGTGGTGTTGGTGACGCTCAATGGCACGGTGGATTTCTCTAATCATTCTAGTGCTAAAGCCGTCGTGGCCTATCGGATGAACATGCAAAATCATGCCACCCTTAATTACGAAGATGGTTTAGCCAACGTTTTCTTCTCCTCCGGCCCCTCCGGTGGCTGGCAGATGGAGAGCTGGAAAGAGGTGGAGTAGGATTGTATAATTATCACCATGACTAAGAAGCTGGTTGTCGGTAATTGGAAAGCTAATCCAGAGAACCTGCGGGAGGCGCGGGAACTGATGGCGCCGATCAAGTCAGCGCTGAAGAAATTAAAAAAAGTGAATGTCGTGCTCTGCCCGCCGGCCTTATTTTTGCTCGCCTTGAGCGGCAATGGTAATAAGCAGTCTAATATTACGCTTGGCGCTCAAGATGCTTTTTGGGAATCCTCGGGACCCTACACTGGCCAAATTTCAGCCACTATGTTGCGCCAGGCCGGGATCAAGTACGTCATTCTCGGTCACTCAGAAATGCGGGCGCTCGGCGAGACCGACGAGATGATCAATCGCAAATTGCGGGCATCACTCGGGGAAGGCTTATGGGTGATCCTCTGTGTGGGTGAACGGACCCGCGACCAGCACGGCTTCTATTTGAAAACTCTCAAACAGCAAGTAGAGGACGCCCTGCGAGGTGTAAATAAGCGCCAGTTGGCCGGCTTGATCGTGGCTTATGAACCGCTCTGGGCGGTGGGAGCCAAGCGAGCCGACACGCCGGCCGATTTTCTCGAGCAGGCGATCTTCATCCGCAAGGTGGTAAGCGGTCTGGCGGGGAGCGCCGCGGCCAAAAATCTGCTAGTGTTCTACGGTGGTTCGGTTAGCCCCAAGAACGTCGCCGACTTCCTGACCCTGGGCCAAGCCGATGGACTCCTCGTCGGCCGCGAATCTCTCCGCGCCGATCATTTTATTGAGATTTTGAAGTTGGCCAACATGGTGATCGGTAAATAAATACTTCAGATCCCTATGCCGAAAGATTTTGATGGTTGGAATAAGATTAAAAAAGAGATTGATTCTGGGGGGCCAATAATTTTTTGTAATCCACACGAAATTTGGTGGTGCTCGCTCGGTTTAAACATCGGCATAGAAGCCAATGGCAGATCGGAGACTTTTGAGCGACCAGTTCTGATATTGCAAGTTTTTAACCAAGAAATGATCTGGGTAATTCCGATTACTTCAACCTTTAAGAAATCAAAGTTCTATCATCACTTCGTTTTCAATAACCGAGATCAATCATTAAACCTAACTCAAATTAGGACAATTAGTGCCAAGAGATTGAAGCGAAAGATTGGTTTTGTTAGCGATGAAGAGTTCGCCGCGGTAATGTACAAGTTGAGCGAATTTTTCAAGGAATGACGAAATCCCGCCGTGAAGCGGGATTTCTCGGAGCCCGAAGGCCTAATAACTGAAGAATAGCAAACAGACACTGGAAGTCAAGTAGTTTATCCACAAGCCAAGTTTTGGCTGCAAAGGCGGGGTAAGGGTTTTCTGCGAAAACATTTCATCCGAACAATTGGGATGCTTGACAGGTTATCTGTATGGGTGTATACTAGGAGTAGAACGCTTAACTTGTTTCGTTAGGCAAAATGGACCTCGAAAATAAGGAGAAGTGTCATGTTGCCTCTGATTGTTACAGGGACTTTGACCTTTGCCGTCGCTATTGTTGCGTGTTGTTTCGTTGTTCATGACGCGAGAAAAGGCGAAGTCGGTCAGGTCGCACCTTGCCTGTGTCTTGCCTCGATTTCTTTTGCGTTGTCCGCGTTCCTTTTCTTCATTGCTGGGTCAGCATCTGGTCACGGAAAATTGCTTAACCAAGAGGACTTAGTCGCCGGAGAGCATTACCGTGTTCTATCGAGTACCGAGGTTGATGGCCAGATTCTAACTCTCTTGGCCGACCGGGCGAACAAGAAACGGGTTTACTCTTTCCCTCTAAGCTGGCAGAATATGCTCGTCGTCTCCCAATGGCACCAAGCCGAGGGCGAGAACGACCAACAACGGATTTTCTGCCCACTCGCGACGACCAAGGCTATCGATCAGGTCCCGATTGCGGAAGAGCCGAGTTCAAGTTCTCAACCCGCAAGCAAAGCTTCGGCCCATCCTTAGCGATCCAAATTTGTTAGACATTGAATGTTTAACGATCACTCCCCGCGCGCTCACCAGCCGCGGGGTGTTTTTGTGCTAAAATTATCCTATGACCAACTTACGCCCGATTAAGGATGTTAAGACAGAGGATCTGAAAGGGAAACGGGTGCTCTTGCGGCTCGATTTGAATGTGCCGATTAATGCCGGGGTGGTGGCTAACGGTTTCCGCTTAGAGAAGGCGCGGCCAACGATTGATTATTTACTGAAGACGGGAGCAAAGATTCTAATTTTAAGCCATTTGAGTCAGGGCGAGGCTGGTGCCAGTGGCGGCGGGAGTCTCCGGCCGGTGGCGGATTATTATCGGCAATATGGGCCGATGGGTTTTATTGAGAGTCTCGAGGCGGCCAATGGCTGGGAGCATAGACCCGAACCGGCAAGTTTATTGGAAAATTTGCGGCACTGGTCGGGCGAGGAGAATAATGATCCGGTTTTTGCCGCCTCGCTGGCGGCGCTTGGCGATCTCTATGTCAACGAGGCCTTCTCGGTGTCGCATCGCGCCCACGCCAGCGTGGTCGGCTTGCCGGCGCTCTTGCCGAGTTATGCCGGTCTCAACTTTATGGCCGAGGTGGAGAGTTTGTCATTGGTTCTGGAGCCCGAGAAGCCGCTCCTAGTGATTCTTGGTGGCGCCAAATTTAAAACTAAATTGCCGCTGGTCACTAAGTTTTTGCCGATTGCCGACAAAATTTTTCTCGGTGGCGCGCTGGCCAGCACTTGGCTTAAGGCGGGCGGTTACGAGGTCGGTGTTTCAGTGGTCGACGACGATAGGTCTCTACTCCGGCCCCTGCTTAATCAAAAGAAGATTATCGTGCCGAGCGATGTGATTATTAAAACCGGCGCTGGCGAGATCGAGAAGGTGGCCGCGTTGGCGGTCCCGGCCGATGCCAAGATCGTTGATGTCGGTCCGGAGGCCATCCGGCGCTTGAGCGAGGAAATTAGTGAGGCTAAAACAGTGCTCTGGAACGGCCCGCTGGGTTACTTCGAGGGCGGTTTCTCTACTGCCACCGATGAGTTGGCGGAGATCTTGGTGCGACACACGAGGGCCGGACTCCAGACGATCATCGGCGGTGGGGATACGGTGACGGCGATCGAAAAATTAAATTTGATGGATCAATTCACCTTCGTCTCTACCGCCGGCGGCGCCATGCTCGACTTCTTGGCCGAAGGCACGCTCCCCGGCCTTAGGGCGTTAGAGACTAGTCAGGAGAAATTTCATCTTGGCTAGCTGGACGGGTGGGTGCCGCTCGTCTATAATGGATGGCGGTTTTTCTGTTCTTTTAACCGGTCAATCGGGAGGACAAATCATGGGTCAGGAAGTGAGGAAAAAACACGGGCCGATTTTTGTCGGCACTCGCTCCTTTCAGGAATTATTGGATGCCAATTGTGGTGATTTGGTTCAAGTGGCTGCCGGTATCGATGCCAAAGATTTCCCCGTGGACGATTATTATCGTCGGGGGCCGGCGTGTGTGGATTGGTGCTGTTTGTGGGAAGAATTAACGGCCGACGAGGCGGCAGCCCGACTCGTTCGTCCGGACATTATTTTTGCTTCTCTTGCGGCGGTGTTGGCCTGGGGAGCCGAGCACGGTTTGCCGCGTTGCCCGGTGGTGCCCCTAGCCCAGGCACCCTTCGCCGGCCGGCGGGAGCGTCAGGTGCCGCGGATTGATTGCGTCTCCGATTTTTTCACTCTTGAGTTGGTGGCCGCAAGCGAGAAATTGGCTCGAACCACCCGTTTCCCCGTCATTCACCGGTCCTGATGGTGGTGTTTAGTCTCGAGCGAGCGCGGTCCGGATTTTCTCCGCCGCGCTTTTTTGTTCGGCGGTCGTAGCCGATTTGGTCGGCCAGAAATTGGCCAGGCCGTCATCATGATGGCGGGGAAGGAGATGGAAATGGAGGTGGGGGACGTCAATGCCGACCACGGAGAGGACGACGAAGTCGGCGTCGGTCGCTTCTCTGATTGCGATCATCAATTTTTTAGCCACGACGATCATCGCCGCGAGCGTGGCATCTGGCGTATTCACGAGCGTCGGGCGATGGGTCTTGGGGATGATGAGGGTATGGCCTAGGTTGACCGGCTTAATGTCGAGAAAAGCCAGAAATTGCTCGTCCTCGTAAACAATCTCGGCCGGAATTTCTTTTTTAACAATTTTGCAAAAAATGCAGTCGGGCATCAACAGCATATTAACACATCCGTCCGAACGAAAACAAAAAAATGCCCCGTGAGAAGGGGCGATAATTATAGTCAGAATAAATTTCAGGAAATAATTTGTCTCACTTTTTTGGCGGCAGGTTTTCCGGCTTAACATCCCTCGCCGCCCGGTTCTCTCGCTGGATGGCCTCATAGACCTCCTTGCGATGGACCGAGATATGAGCTGGCGCGGTGATGCCGAGGCGCACCTTGTCGCCGCGGATGTCCACCACGGTAATCTCCACGTCGTCGCCGATCATGATCGTCTCGTCTCTTTGTCTGCTTAGAACGAGCATCCTTGCCTCCTTTCTGGCTGATATTTACACCGAATGTCCATAGCCGTCCCTATGCTATCATACTTTAGTCATGGTTAAAAATTGGAAACTTCTACCTTTCTCCACCCCCGATTTAGCCTCGCAACTCCTCATCAATCGGGGCGTGACCTTGGCCGAGCAGGCGGCCTGGCGAGCGCCGAGTTATGAGCGCGATATCCACGATCCCTTCTTAATGAAGGATATGGACAAGGCGGTACAGTTGGTTTGGCACAGTATCGCGGCGCAAGAAAAAATCGTGATTTTCGCTGACTACGATGCCGATGGCGTGCCGGGCGCGGTGGTCTTGGCCGAATTTTTCAAGCAGATCGGTTTCACTAATTATCAGGTTTATATTCCCGATCGACACGAGGAGGATTACGGCCTCTCGCTCGCAGCGATTGAACAATTGGTCAGCGCCGGATTTAAGGACGGCGCGCCTAAATTACTCATCACTGTTGATTGCGGCATCAGCAATGTGGCCGAAGTGGCGCGGGCCAAGGAGCGGGGCTTGAAGGTAATAATCACCGACCACCATCTCCCGCCGGAAAAATTACCGGCCGCCGACGCCATTCTCAATCCCAAACAAGCCGACGATAATTATCCGGAGAAGATGCTTTGCGGCGCGGGCGTGGCCTTTAAGTTGGTGCGGGGGCTGATTAGAGCTACGGCGGCGCGGGCTTCGGCCGAACCGGAAAATTTTTCCAGCTTTAGCCCGTTGCTACGGGCACCCCACGCTGATAAAAATTTTCCGGTTCGGCCTGCGCTACCGCCAAATTTCGAGAAGTGGCTCCTTGACCTAGTGGCCATTGCGACGATTGGCGATATGGTGCCATTGCGCGGCGAGAATCGAGCGCTGGCCTATTTTGGTCTCAAGATCTTGCGTCGGACGCGTCGGCCCGGCCTCATTAGTTTGTACCGCGTGCTTAAATTGATGCCCCAATTCGTGAGCGAAGATGACATCGGCTTCTCTGTTGCCCCGCGGATCAATTCGGCCAGCCGGATGTCGCACGCTTCGGAGGCTTATGATCTTCTGATCGCCGATGAACCGGTGGCGGCGATGGCTCTAGCCGAACATCTTGAAGAGAAAAATAAGGAGCGTAAACATTCGGTGGATAAAATTATGGCGGATATGGCTATTGAATCAGCTCTGCCGGAGCCTAATGGCGTTATCGTCGCGGGAAGCGAAACTTGGAATTTGGGCGTGCTGGGGTTGGCCGCCGCTCGTTTGTCCGAGCGGTACGGCCGGCCGGTTTTCCTCTGGGGCCGGAATGGCCGCGGTTTGGTTAAGGGCTCTTGCCGCTCCAATGGTTTGGTCAATGTGGTGGAATTGATGCGCGCGGCTGGTGGCGAGGGATTATTCAGCAAGTTTGGCGGCCACGCCTTGGCCGGCGGTTTCTCCATTGAATTCAAGCGAGTGGCGGAACTAGTACCCCGGCTCAACGCGGCCTATACCAAGCTGGTGGAGGGCCGCGAGCCGCCGAGCGAGGAACTCTTACTCGACGCCGAACTCTCTCTCGATCAAGTCAGTGAAGCCACGAGCCTAGTGATCGAGAGCCTTGGGCCTTACGGTGCCGGCTATCCTAAGCCGCTCTTCTATTTTCCCCGCGTGCGGGTCAAGAGTCACCGGCTCTTCGGTGGGGACAAAACTCATCTCGAATTAGAATTGGAAGATCATAAGGGTTACCGCGCGTCAGCCATCTGCTTTTTCCAGGCGGCCCAATTCGAAGAGATATTGCGCGATTACCAAATCTTCGATCTTGCCGCGCATTTGGAAAAAAGTTATTTCCGCGGCCGTCCGGAATTACGCTTGCGGATTGTAGACCTACGTCCGAGTTTGTAATTCACAACCAAGAGGCAAAAACTTCAGGCCGAAGAGATGAAAGTATTCGGCAATTTTGTTAAGATGGAATCAAGGTGAAAAAAGATTTTAAGCTTTGGCACAGCAAGAAAGAGACAATCAACAATGTTCCTAAATTGCCATTTTTTCACGAGCGGGAAATCTGGTTTTGCCACTTGGGGATCAATGTTGGTTTTGAGGAAGATGGGCGGGGCGAGGATTTTCTTCGGCCGGTGGTCATTGTGCGAAAATTTAGTAACCAAATACTGTGGT
>CAYIMH010000017.1:0-11134 GCA_964364525.1 uncultured Candidatus Saccharibacteria bacterium
GGTTGCCTTGATTGCTGGTTATTCCCGGGGTTGGAGCGAGCGCAGGGAGAATCGGGGTGACAGCGCCGCCGAGATATTGTAGGTTTCTCGGCAAAGCCTCCACCATCCGCACTGATTTGTCAGCCTCTACCCCGCCTGGTGTTTTGTTGACCGCTTCCAGAGCCTCACCTCTGGCCGTACCAACTAGGGTAATCTCCTCGGCCGTGGCCTCGGCTTTGGTGATCGTGACCTCCTTTGCCTGAATTGCCAACACTGGAGCCTGGAAGGCCTTCTCCACTTCTGGACTCTCGAATTGGAAATACTGAAATTCAGTGGAAATGATCTTAACGCCGCAAAGAGCCAGGATGCCGTCTTTGCCCTTGTTGACGACCAGGATTGCATTACGGAAGTCGTCAGGCGTGGCCTGGTCCTTTAGTTGACGCAGGTCATCCACGCTTTTGCTGCCGCTCCAGCCTCGAACTGCCTCTTCTACCTTGGCGATCACCAAGTTAATCCAAGTGCCACTCGGGGTAATCTTGAATAAGGTGGTTTCGGGGTGAACGATCTCGACAGTCACCAAGAGGGTTACTCTGACATCAATGTTGCCTTTTAGTTTGGCGTTGGTTACCAGTACTGGATAGGGATAACGGAAAACCAGGGAATCCACCAGCTCATTTCTGGCTACGATCTGATAGGTCACAGTTTCTCTTGCCGTAACCGGTACCCCGGCCCTTGCTTTAGGTGCGGCCCATTTCCGCCAGCTATACGGATACCGTAGTATCTGACGGAATGGGGGTATTCCAATCCAGTAAATCCCCAACCACGATGGGCGGACAGTTGGATCCTTGACCAGTCTCCCGGCTTGAGGACCCGATTGCCCCAGGCGATAACCAGGGACATTGACGATAAAACGGCAAAGGGACTCCCCGTTCATTGCCGTCTTAATGTGTCCAGATGGGCAAAAGCCGACAACGAAGTCACTTTTGGCCATAGCGTACAGCATCAACCAGAAAGCCAGCATAATCACGATCCAAATCACCATGTTCGTTCTCCTTTGGCCTTTATGACCGAAATAAACTGTTCAATTGTCGAAGAACCAATTCTTCAATCACTGTGATCAATATTATCACAAACAACTTAAAAAGTCAAGGAAAAAAATTAACGGGCAAAAACGCCTTAAAACAAGGCCATAATTGAGTTAAAAATCGGTAATCGCTGACAATGTGCCACGCGCGGAGCGCGTAGTGGCTCTGACTAAAATCGTAAAAAAGGAAAGGGTGTTTTCTTTCGGGGTTGCCGAGCGAAGCGAGGCGGTGGCGGGGCTATCTTTGGTCAGGAATTTTTGATAAAATAGGTTCGAGTGAAGTCGTAAAGACGCTCCGTGATATAATTTCAATCATGACTGAACCAGGGCATCTTCATCCGCTGACTCAAATCACAGATCAAGCGATCAAGATTTTGGGCCGGCTGGGCTTCTCCGTGATTAGCGGCCCAGAAATCGAGACCGAGTATTATAATTTCGATGCGCTCAATGTGCCGGCGGACCATCCGGCGCGCGATATGCAGGACACTTTCTGGCTGGCCCCGAGTAAGCTCGAGAGGCTGGCCTCTAAGAAATTATTACGGACGCACACTAGTCCGATGCAGATCCGGTATATGGAGAAACATCAACCGCCCCTGGCCATTATTGTACCGGGCAAAGTCTTCCGCCACGAGGCCACGGACGCTACCCACGAGGCGCAATTTTATCAACTCGAGGGCTTGATGGTCGGGCGAGATATCACTCTAGCGAATTTAAAGGCGGTCTTGGAGAAATTATTTCAGGAATTATTTGGCGCCGGTCTCCGGCTGCGCCTGCGTCCGAGTTATTTCCCCTTCGTCGAGCCCGGAGTGGAGGCCGACCTCTCCTGTTTTAAATGCGGTCAGGCGGTCGGCGGCGTCAATCCCGCCTGCAATTTATGCCAGGGTACTGGTTGGATCGAAGTGGTGGGCGCCGGCCTGGTCCATCCCAACGTCCTCCAGACGGTCCAACTTGATCCGGAGGTGTGGTCTGGTTTCGCTTTTGGCCTTGGCCTAGATCGGTTGGTAATGTTGAAATACGGGATTGATGATATTCGCTGGCTCCATAGTGGCGATTGGCGTTTTTTAAAACAATTTTAATCATGCTCGTTTCTCTACATTGGCTCCAAAAATATTTTGCTGACTCGCTACCGCCGGCGGAAGAGTTGCGACAGCAGATTTTGTTCCGAGCGTTTGAGGTGGAGGAGGTGAAGCTGGTCGGCGCGGACACAGTATTAGATGTTAAAATTTTACCGGACCGCGCGTCTGATTGCTTGAGTCATCGGGGAATAGCGCGAGAACTTGGAGCCATTTTAGATCGGCCAGTCTTGCCTTTGATGCCGGCCGACAGCTTGACGCTAGCGCCAGAGGCGGTGGTGGCAGTCGACGTGGCCGAGCCCAAACTTTGCCCTCGGTACGTGGCGCGGGTGGTGACGGGCGTAACGGTGAGCGAGTCGCCGGCTTGGCTGAAGTTGGCCCTGGAGACGATTGGCCAGCGGGCGATCAATAATGTGGTAGATCTTGCCAATTATCTCATGTTCGATCTCGGTCAACCGCTTCACGCCTTCGATGCCGATAAAGTAATTGGTAGTATCACCGTGCGTTTGGCTAAGGCGGGGGAGAAATTAACGACGCTTGATAATCAGGAGCTCGCTTTGGATCCTAGTATTCTAGTTATCGCTGATGAGGCCGGGCCGCTAGCGGTGGCGGGGATTAAGGGTGGCCAGCGGGCCCAAGTAGGAAGTGAGACCGGGCGCCTGATCCTAGAATCAGCCAATTTCGATCCGGTCTCGGTGCGGCGGACCTCGGCTCGTCTCGGTGTCCGTACTGATGCCTCCAAGAGATTTGAAAATGGAATGAGCGTGGCTTTAGCTCATGAGGTCTTGGAACGCTTCAGCCAATTACTTCAGCAAGTGATAGGCGGAGAAATTAAATTTGGCCTGATGGCCGATAGCAATTCCAAGATACCGGCCAAGCGGGCGGTGGAATTAGACGGTCGCGAGTTCGAACGCCTGCTTGGCCTCCGTCTTGAGCGTGATTTAATCATTAATCTTCTAACGCGCTTACGTTGCAAAGTTAGCTGGGACGGAGAGAAATTACGAGTCGTGGTGCCCGACGATCGGCTTGACCTTAAGTTGCCGGCGGACATCGTGGAGGAGGTTGGTCGTCTCTATGGCTATGAGAATATTCCAAGTGAAATGCCAACGTTCAAGCCAACAGTGACGGTCAACGAACTCGAACGCTTGACCAACAAGATTAGGGCGATCTTAGTGGCGCGCGGCTTTAGCGAGGTTTACAGTTATACTCTAACGGACAAGGGCGAGGAGGAACTGATTAATCCCTTGGCGGCCGATAAAAAATACTTGCGTGTTGATTTGGCCAGCAATCTGCGAGAGAAAATCAGCGCTAATCTGCCCCAACTCTTATTTGAAAAAGAGGCGCTGAAGCTTTTTGAAATCGGACATATTTTCCGGAGTGGGGAAGAGAAGATTAACCTGACGATAGTCGCGGGTTGGCGGGCGACCAAATACACCCAAACTGGAATGGTTGAAGAAATTTGGCGCGAAATAGAGAAGGAATATGATTTACACCTGGATACCGACCAATTTCAGCACTCACAAACTGATACATTGGAATGGGTTGAGGTTGAAGATTTAGAAAAATTGGCCAAGCAGACGACTGATTTGCCAGACACGGATCTGGCGGTGTACGCCAAACCGGTGAGTATTTTCCAGCCCATCTCGCCTTACCCGCGGATTATCCGCGACGTGGCCCTCTTCACTCCCGTCGGTACGGATCCAGAGACGATCGCGACGATTATTAAAACTCAAGCCGGCGCGCTCTTGGTGGAAGGCCCCGCGCTCTTCGATCAATTCCAAAAGGATGACAAAATTTCTTACGCTTTTCGTCTGGCCTTTCAGGCGCCCGATCGGACGCTGACGGATGAGGAAGTGAATGGGGTGATCGGAGGTGTAATAAATAAATTACAGGAGCAGGAAGGGTGGCAGGTAAGATAAGTAATTGTATTTTCTGTGCCCTTCCCTTCGGGGAGGGTTCGGGTGGGGTGATTAATGGGGGGTGTTATGAAATAAAAATGCCCCACCATGTGTGTATGGTGGGGCGATGTTCTTGTGTGTGCGGAGGTCGCGTTACTCAACCTCGAAGGAGACATCGGTGATCTCGAGGCCGTCCTGAGCCAATGTCGGATTGACTACTCTTTGAATCAATTCCAGCAAGCGTTGCCGCTGGTTCTGATCCAGCGGATTGTAGAAATCGGCCAGCACTTCTGACTTCGCGTTGTTGAACTCATAGAGCTGGAAGCGAACGAGTTCGGAGATGCCGGTCTGTATGTTGCCGGGATATTTCTGTCGGTGCGAGGCCAAACGATAGTAGGTGTCTCGGTGAAGAAACTCCACCTTCACCGAATAGCGGATACGCCTGACTTTGGGATTATCGGTGATCGGACTAACCGCAGACGGCACCTCGTTTATTTTGTCGGGAACACGAAACCAATTGTCACTGAATTCCCAGCAAAAGAGACCGTGCGGATGCAGAACTACCTGACCGTTTTCAATTGTGGCCGGAGTACTGTCGCCAACGTTAAATTCGAAGCCAAATGGTGTCAGTAAAGACAAGGCCCCGCTAACCAAGATCACCCCTATGTGTTCTTTGCTGATTCTCGAAGTGATGCTTTTTAGGAAAGCATCAGTAACGCTGATAATGGCAACGGCTATCATGATGCCGTGAATTACACTTGCTATCACTGTTTTTCTCCTTATTTTTCCTCGTTTTTTTTGTCAACCAACGGCCACGCGCCGTTGTTACTATACTGTTTATGATGATAGCAAATCGGCCTATCTTTGTCAAGTGTTTGCACTATCAAAATATGGTAAAATGAAGAGGTAATAATTTCTTGATTTTAAACCATGCCTGAAGTAAAAAAGCTCCGTAAATACGATGCCGAGGACATTGTTGTCTTGGAAGGCCTCGAGCCGGTGCGGAAGCGCCCGGGGATGTATATCGGCTCGACAGGGCCGGAGGGTTTGCACCATTTACTGGTAGAAATCTTTGATAACTCGCGCGACGAGGCGATGAACGGCGCGTGTAATGAGATTGAAGTCGCCCTTCTTCCAGCCGATGTGGTGCGCGTGGCGGATAACGGCGCCGGTATTCCGGTCTCGATTCATTCTAAGACCAAGGTTTCGGCTCTGGAGACCGTGATGACCAAGCTCCACGCCGGTGGCAAGTTCGAGGGCGAGGGTTATAAGATCTCTGGCGGTCTTCACGGTGTCGGGGCTTCGGTCGTCAACGCGCTTTCGACTTGGCTCCAAGTGGAGGTTTATCGTGACGGTGGTAAGTGGGTGCAGGAGTACGCTCGGGGGGTTAAGAAGTACAATGTCAAAAAGGTTGCCAGCTCAAAACTCCACGGCACGGTAGTCACTTTCCAACCTGATCCCACGGTTTTTTCTAGTCTAATTTATGAGTGGGATAAAATTGTTAATCATCTTCGCGGTCAGGCCTATTTGGTCAAATCGTTGCGGATCCGAGTGATGGACTGGCGCGGTTACACTGGCAAGATCGAAGCCGACGGCGTTCTGTATCTTAAAGAATTAGGGTTAGAGGTGCCGTCCCAGACTTTCTACTTTGAAGGCGGATTATTGTCATTGATCCAATTCCATAATCACAATGAGAAGCCGCTCCATCGCAATATTTTTTATGTTGAAAAGGAGGCTGATCAGATTCAAGTGGAAGTGGCTTTCCAATATGTTGATGACATTGCCGCGCGGGAATTCTCCTTTGCCAACAACACCGCGACGCCCGAAGGGGGAACGCATTTAACCGGTTTCCGTACCGCGCTTACGCGTACCCTTAATGATTATGGTCGACAGAATAATTTGATTAAGGAAAAGGACGAGAGCTTCACTGGCGATGATGTCCGCGAGGGCATTACGGCGGTCGTCTCGATTAAGTTGCGCAATCCGCAATTCGAGGGTCAAACTAAGGCCAAACTCGGCAACGTGGAAGTGCGGGGCGCGGTGGAGTCTGTCTTCGGCGACGCCTTGAGGGCCTTCTTGGAAGAGAATCCCGATGACGCGCGCTTGATTATCGGCAAGGTGACGCTGGCTCTCCGCGCGCGCAAGGCGGCTAAGGCGGCTAAGGATAGCATCTTGCGCAAGGGGGCGCTGGAGGGGATGACTCTACCCGGCAAATTGGCTGATTGCCAGACCAAGGAGGCTGAAGAAGCCGAGCTCTTTATTGTGGAAGGAGAATCGGCCGGCGGCTCGGGTAAGCAAGGGCGCGATCGTCGGACCCAAGCCATCTTGCCGCTCAAGGGTAAAATTCTAAACGTCGAGCGGGCGCGACTCGATAAGATGTTAGCCTTCGCTGAAATTAAATCATTGATTATTGCTATGGGCACTTCCATTGGCGAAACTTTTGATGTTAGTAAGTTGCGTTATCATAAAATTATTATCGCCACCGACGCCGATGTCGACGGCGCGCATATCCGCACGCTCTTGCTCACTTTATTTTATCGTTACTTCGTGGCGCTAATAGATGGCGGCTTTATCTATATTGCTCAACCGCCCCTGTTTAAAATTAAGAAGGGCAAGGAGACGCGTTATGCCTACAACGACGACGAGCGAACTGAAATAATTAAGAGTTTGGGTGGCGGTGAAGAGGTCGCCGATAGTGAGATCGTGGAAGGTGAAGAAGAGAGTGAAGAAATAACCGACAAAAAACGAGCTGGAAAAATTTCCGTTCAGCGCTACAAGGGTCTCGGAGAAATGAATCCGGAAGAGCTCTGGGAGACGACGATGAATCCCGATAACCGCATTTTAAAACAAGTTAACGTCAAAGAAGCCGAAGAAGCTAATCGCGTCTTCTCGACCCTAATGGGCAACGAAGTCGAGCCGCGCAAAATCTTCATCCAAACCCACGCCAAAATGGCTAACTTGGATGTGTGACAAGTAATCATATGGAACAACCCAACTTAAGTGATGAAGAGCCCCTTAATTCACAACAGGTAGATAAACATGTTATTGAGAAGGCTAAACGCCATTTCGAGGGTGGCAGCATTAAGAATATTGATGACTTAATAAAAGTAGTAGGATCATCTGATTCTTTGAGACTGAGATATGGAGGGTCAGACTCTTTGGGCCTGATGTATGTTGAGCATATGCACCTTCATCCATTCTTGAGAGAAGTGGACCCAAGTGGAGAATTTTATATCTTGGCCCGAGAGGCCGGGGTTAAGGCTGGAATAGATTATGTTCTTGAGAACATAGATGACGCCGTAAAAGAAGATCTTGGCCACACTCTAGGGAAACCACTAGAAAGCTTTTCTCTCCCAGCAGAAGTTAGGACTGAAGGTTTGAGAAGGCTTATAGAATTTTGGGGTCAAATGTTGGAATCTGGAGGTAGATTTGAGCGGGCTAGTAAAGAATATAGAATTTCATTTCCGGAAAAGTACGCGGAAAAACTTTCTAAAGTAAACCTTGAGTCTAAGTCCTACCCCTCTTTTTCGGAAAGTGAACTTACGGATGAAGGAATAAAGCAGAAGTTTTTGGCGGTTATAGAGGAGATTAAAGATGATCCGATCATGAAAATAGACGCCAGATCTACGATTATCGGGGCCCTAAATAAATGTAAAGAGATTATAGAATCTGTCTAGGCATGTACCCAAAAATTATCAAGGGTAGTCCTTGATAAAACTTTATGAAAGGAGGTTTGGCCTCCTTATTTAGCTCGGCGTGTTGTAATTTGGATTTTTATTTTTTTTAGTACCGCAAGTAGTTAAAACCGCGAGCTTGAAAGCTGCTCAACAAAAATATCGGAAAGTCTAATTTTCATCGGCAGTCAATCAGACACTCGGTGACGGGCAAGCAAGACACCGAGTGTCGCGGGTGGTCAATGTTTGCATGGTGGTTTTCGTTATAAAAAATAACCCCCGCGTGAGTGCGGGGGATTGGTGTTTTGGTTGCGTCGGACGTGATTAAACAAGTTAACGTCAAAGAAGCCGAGGAGGCCGACCGCGTCTTCACCACGCTCATGGGCAACGAAGTCGAGCCGCGCAAGATCTTCATCCAAACCCACGCCAAGATGGCTAATTTGGATGTGTAAATTCTGATTCTTATCAGAAAGAAATAGAGAGGCAATCTTCTTGAGAAGGTATTAGGAATATGCTAGATTGGAGTCAATGAAAAAGACTAGGCAAAAAATCTATCAATACACGGCGGTGTTTGAGGGTAATGAAAATGGCGGCTATACTGTTACCGTGCCATCTTTACCCGGTTTGGTCACCGAGGGCGATGACTTGAGTGAAGCACGTGATATGGCGGAGGACGCCATCCGTTGTTATGTGGAAGGTTTGCGTAAAGATCGCCAGCTTATCCCTCAAGAAAACGACGTAGGCAGTTTTCGTTTAAGCGTCAATGTGTAATGCCTAAATTACCTCGCTTAAATTCTCGTCAGCTTTTGGGGATTTTGTTGCGATTAGGATTTTATCAACATCATACCAGTGGCAGTCACATCAATTTACGCCATACAACCAAATTACATCTGCATGTGATTGTTCCAGCCAAGAGACACACTCTTGCTCTCAAGACCTTGAAATCCATCTTAGTTCAGGCTGAATTACAGATCGAGGATTTGTTAGAATAAACCCACGCCAAGATGGCTAATTTGGATGTGTAATTAAATTTTGGTATATTAAATGGTAATAAAAGGCGCGGTGAGACGTCATTGATTATGGTAGCAAATGAACAACAGGAGCAGGACTTTTTATCGGCGTATGACCAGTATGCTGACGCGATTTTTCGCCATTGTTTTTATAAGACCAGCAATCGAGAATTGGCCAAAGATCTGACCCAGCAAACTTTTTTCAAAGTCTGGTCGTATCTCAAGGAGGGAAAGGCGGTCCAGAATTTCCGCGCCTTTCTCTATCAGATCGCGAACAATTTGGTGATTGATTGGTATCGCCGCAGTAAGTCTGATTCACTTGACCAATTGATGGAGAGCGGCTATGAGCCGAGTAGCCGCGCTCTTGATCCAACCCGCCAGGCCGAAGCGGGTTGGGCGCTAGCGATGCTGAAACAATTAAGCCCGGAGGATCAGCAATTAATTACTTGGCGTTATGTGGAAGATATGAGTCTGGGGGAGATGGCCAGCACCTTGGGCGAGAAAGAGAATAACGTGTCGGTCAGGTTGCATCGAGCCATGGAGCGACTCAAGAAATTATTGCTAGACAAAAATGATCATGGATCAGAAATTTAAACAATTTTTAAATAGTTTGCGACAGATAACGCTCCGATCGGAGGAGAAATTGGCGATGCGCGAGCGTTTGGCCGCGCAGATGAAAGCGAGCGGGCTTATCCAACCGGCGCCCGCGCGGACTGGTTGGTCACATTTCGAGTGGCGTTTAGCGCTGATGCCGCTGGTGGCCGTGCTTATTATTGGCGGCACCATCTCCTCGGCCGCCGAGCGCGCCTTGCCCGGACAATTTCTCTACCCGGTTAAGCTTAAGGTCAACGAGTCGCTTGGCCGGTTGTTCACCGGTTCTTCACCCGAGGAAGTGCTTACCCACGAGACCGGCTTGCTTGAGAAGCGGTTGGAGGAAGCTGAGCGGCTGGATAGTTTAAATAAATTGGATCAAGACAATGAACTCAAGGCCGAGATCAAGTCGAGAGTGATGAAACAGCAAGATAAAGTTAGCGCCGCTTGGCGCTTGGTGGAACCGGAATTGGAACCGAAACCGGAATCAAAACCGGAGCCGAAGGAGTCACCAGTAATGCCTGCTCCCACGGTGGCACCTCTGGCTAAACCAGAGCCGCTACTCGAAACTGCCGGTCTAGAGAAGGAGAAGAGTGGTTTGGAAATAACTGCTCCCAAGTTGGCGACCACCAGCGAAACGCAATTGATCAAGAAATCCGCTCCCGCATTACCCGAATCAGAAATAGCGGCGCCAGAACTCAAGCAAGTTTTAGACAAGCACCAAACCATCATCGACAAATTGGAGCTGAAATCTGCCGAGTCTAATCAAAAATTTTAACCAAGTACTCGTCGATTCCCCGTTGATCCCAATCGTAAAAGTTGGCATTGGCGTCGTGTAAATCAGTGGCCAAATCAACGCCGACAAAGCGCCAATGCCAGGGCTCGAATTGGTAATACTCATTGTTCTCGGGGTAGGAAATAATGAAGCCGTATTTGTGGGCGTTATCGAGGAGCCACTTGTAAGCCTTAGTGCTTTGGAAATTATCCAGGAGATTACTATTTTCGGGCGAGCTTAGGTCCACCGTGGTGCCGAGTTGGTGCTCCGAGTAGCCTTGGTCGGCCGAGAATTGGTTGGCACCACTGCCGTAGGTCACTCTATATTGTGATTTAAGTGACGTCTGGGTGCTGAAGTCGCGATAGGCCGAAACAACTTTAATCTCTACGCCATCGCTGGCCGCCCCGTCGATCAAGCGCTTCAGACGGCTCCAGACTTCAGCATGAAGTATGAGTGTTTTGCTTGGGTCACTCGTGTAGTTTCCTTCCAGGCTGGTCAGCTTTTTTGGGGTATAATTTTCGTTCAAGAAATAGACCTTAGAATATTTGGCTAGCAATTCTTTGTCAGTCTGTCTCAACTTGTTTAAGATGCCAACGGCGCTCGAGATGCCCTCGATTTGCCCGGCGAACTCATCATTCCGCCCTTTCTCGGCCTGGAGATTATTGTTAAGCTCGGCGTTAGTGACGCCGGCCTGCGTCAGATTATCTTCTAATTGAGCTATTTGTTGCTGGAGGGCGGCGGTACTCGTGGCGAAGGCGGCTTGGGTGCGGGTTAGCTCCTTAGCCAAAATATCGTAACGATAATAACCGTAACCTAAAGCTACCACCAGCGAAATGGTGATAGCGAGCAATATCTTAGCACTTGTAAACTGGAGAAAACCGATGGGCATAGGGATGATTATAGCATGCTCGATCCCTTTTCAGCCAGCGGCTTTTTTGTTAATGTATGTTTGGTCGGGTCGCTGAGGCCTGATTATATTCCGCGATAGCTCAGTTGGTAGAGCGCCTCGCTGTTAACGAGGATGTCCCAGGTTCGAGCCCTGGCCGCGGA
>CAYIMH010000018.1:0-10567 GCA_964364525.1 uncultured Candidatus Saccharibacteria bacterium
TTCCTTAGCGGTCATCGCGGCAGAGCCGCGAGGAAATCGCTACGCTATTATACCAGCTTAACTCCACCCAGCGGGCCACCCCACCACGCTCCACCCAACCAGCCGGTCACCAATTTTTCCGAATGGAATGAGTGTACGGGGACGAGGACGGATGATGTCAGTTATTCCTGCCCGGGTGTTTTGTGGCCCATACCAGTTACCAGCGGTGTCTACACAGAGTGGTCACTGGATAATTCTGGTCATCTTGACAAGGCTTGCCCGCCGGCCCCGGCCATCAAGTGTTTTCTGCCCCCTCCGGCCCCCGTACTCTGTGGTAACGGCCAGCTTGACGTTGGTGAGGCCTGTGATGGGGCCAACCTTAATGGTAAAACTTGCCAATCGCTAAGTAATTTTCAGATGGCGGGAACCATGACGTGCCGGAGTAATTGCACCATTGATAACTCTGGGTGTAGCTTTGTTTACGATGCCAATGGCAACCGCATTCCAGTTTCTACCTCACCGACCGTGGGGGCCGGTAGCGTCATCACCCCCCGCTCTACCAGGGGGACGCTGATTGTGCCGTAGGGGAGTAGGCTAGGCCGATGTGATTTGACTCCTCATTAAGCCTCTGCTAGTATAGAAGTACGCCCAAGTGCGTACTTCTTTTGTCTCGAAGTTATTTTATTATTAGGGTTATTATAATTAGCTAATTATCATGGCAGATACAAAATTTGAACGTTCCAAGCCCCACTTGAACGTGGGCACCATCGGTCACGTTGATCACGGCAAGACCACGTTGACGGCCGGCATCCTTCATGTTCTTGACCTTAATAAAGATAAGGGCTACGGTGCGCGAGTCGAGGGGGTTGATAAGATTGATAACGCGCCGGAGGAAAAAGCGCGCGGTATTACTATTGCGCTTCACCACTCCGAGTACTGGACGCCCAAGCGCCATTACGCCCATATTGATGCCCCCGGACACGCCGACTACATCAAAAACATGATCACCGGTGCCGCCCAGATGGATGGAGCTATTATCGTGGTGGCGGCGACGGACGGGGTAATGCCCCAGACGCGCGAGCACATTCTCCTTGCCCGTCAGGTTGGTGTGCCGAAGATTGTGGTGTTCTTGAACAAGGTGGACATGGTGGATGATCCGGAATTGATCGATCTCGTCGAGGCGGAAGTCCGCGAGCTCCTCTCTAAGTATGAGTATGATGGCGATAATACGCCGGTTATCCGCGGTTCTGGACTCAAGGCCCTCGAGGCCAAGACGGCTGATGACGAGTGGGCCAAGAAGGTTCTGGCCCTTGTTGAGGCGCTGGACAATAGCATTCCTGATCCGGTGCGCGAGACCGATAAGCCCTTCTTGATGCCGATCGAAGATATCTTCACCATTGAAGGCCGAGGGACGGTGGTTACCGGTCGTATCGAGCGCGGTAAGATCAAGGTCGGTGAGGAAGTGGAAATTATCGGTATTCACCCCACGGTCAAGACGACGATCACTGGTATCGAGATGTTTAATAAGCAGCTCGATGAGGGTATTGCCGGTGATAATGCCGGTATCTTGCTTCGCGGCACCAAGAAAGAAGATGTTACCCGCGGTCAGGTTCTGGCCAAAACGGGTAGTGTTACTCCCCACACGGAATTCGAGGCCCATGTCTATATTCTCAAGAAGGAGGAAGGCGGTCGGCATACGCCCTTCCTTTCCGGCTATAAGCCGCAATTCTATATCCGGACTACGGACGTGACTGGTGAGGTGACGCTTGAAGATGCTTCTAAAATGGTCATGCCCGGCGACACCATCACCTTCAAAGTTAAATTGGTCGCGCCGGTCGCTCTGGAAGAAAAACAGCGCTTTGCTATCCGCGAGGGTGGCAAGACCGTGGGCGCCGGTGCGGTCTCTAAAATCACGGCTTAAATATGGTTACCTTGGCGGCCAAAACTAAGAAGGGGGCGAAGGCGGCGCCAGTGCCTGATTTCCAGAAGATGCGCATCCGTGTCTCGGCCTATGAATCCAAGATTTTAGATGCCAGCGTCAAGCAAATTGTGGATACGGCTGTGCGCTATGAGGGGACGGTCCATGGCCCCATTCCTCTGCCGACCGAGATCAAGAAGTACACCGTCAACCGTAGTTCCTTTGTGCACAAGAATGCCCGAGAGCAATTTGAAATGAGGACGCATAAGCGTCTGATTGACATCTTGAATCCGGGTGCTAAGCTCGTCGAGAGTCTGACTAACTTGACCCTGCCTTCTGGTGTCAATATTGACGTTAAACTGATGTAACGAATGAGGTATGAAATATATTCTGGGCAAAAAGGAAAAAATGACGCAGATTTTCGACGACGCTGGCCGAGTGTGGCCGGTGACAGTGGTTTCTGCCGGCCCCATGGTGGTGACCCAGATTAAGTTTAAAGCGACAGACAAGTACGAGGCGGTGCAATTTGCTTACGGCACGCGGCGGGTGAAAAATATTCGCAAGCCGGTCCGAGGGCAACAGCACTTGGCCGCCGACGCTAAGGTGGGTTATGAGTACCTGCGCGAGTGTCGCTGGCCCGCCGAACAGATCAAGGAGATGAGTCTTGGCCAGCAAATCGATGCTTCTATCTTTGAAGCAGGCGAGGCGGTGACGGTGGCTGGTATCTCCAAGGGGCGCGGCTTCCAGGGCGTGGTTAAGCGCCACGGTTTCCACGGCGGCTCGCGAACTCACGGTCAGAAGCATAGCGAGCGCGAGGCCGGCTCCATTAGTGGCTCTGGCGGTCGCGCTGGCGGTCGGGTGGCCAAGGGTATCCGCATGGCCGGGCGGATGGGCGCTGATCGAGTGACGGTGAAGAATTTACGAGTAGTGGCCGTGGACAAAGAAAACAATAAATTATTGATCAGCGGCGCGATCCCGGGTCGGCGTGGAACCTTGATTGAAATCCATGGCTAAGAAAACTATTACCAACAAGGTCGCTAAAGCGACCAAGCAATTATCCGCTCCGGTCTATAGCCAGGAGGGCAAGACGGTGGGCGAGGTGGACTTGACCGCCAAGCTTTTCGATTTGCCCTGGAATGCGGATTTGATTCATCAGGTGATTGTCTCCATGCAATCCAATCAGCGTGCCAATACCGCTCAAGTTAAAACGCGCGGTGATGTCCGGGGCGGTGGCAAGAAGCCTTGGAAGCAGAAGGGGACCGGGCGCGCTCGTCATGGCTCGATCCGCTCACCGATCTGGAAGGGTGGTGGTGTCACTCACGGACCGACCACGGAACGCAATTACGAGCGGAAGATTAATGCCAAGATGAAGACCAAGGCTCTCTTGACCGTGCTGTCCCAAAAGCGTCGCGATGGCGAGCTTATCTTCCTCGATCAGTTAAGCGTTCCGACCCCCAGGACCAGTGTGGCTCAACAACTGATCAATAAATTAAGCGCTATTGCGGGTTATGGGCGTTTGGCTTATCGTCAGGGCAAACGGGCTTTATTCTTGGTTCCCGAGACGAGCACAGCTTTGGTTAAGAGCTTCCGCAATTTGCCGAGCGCCGTGATCGGCGAAACGCGCAACCTAAATCCGCTTAGCGCCATGACTTATAAATATCTTGTGCTGGTCAGTCCGGAAGCAAGCCTCTCCGTTTTATCCAGCCGTTTATCTAAGGCACCGGCTAAATCATAAATATGTCTAAACTAGGCCACAATTTAAGGCAAACTGGCGATATTATCTTGCGGCCGCGCCTGACCGAGAAGGCGAGTGCCGGAGCCAAGGCGCCGCGCCCGGTCTACACCTTCGAGGTGACGGCCCTGGCCAATAAAGCGACGGTGCGGCAGGCAATTAAAAAATTGTATCAGGTCGATTCGGTGCGAGTTAATATTGTTAATTTACCAGCCAAACAGAAGCTGATCCGTGGCAAGATGGGCCAGGTCAGTGCTACCCGCAAGGCCCTGGTTTATTTAAAACCGGGTGACAAAATAGAGTAGGTATTTGGATTTGTAATTTAATTATGAAAAAATTTAAACCTACTACGCCCTCACAACGCCATACGACCAAGGTAGAATATCGCCGATCGTTGACGACCGGTCAACCTCATAAAGCCCTCACTCGGGGCTTCCAACGGGCGGTGGGTCGCAATAATGCCGGTCGAATCACTACTCGTCATAAGGGTGGTGGCCACAAGCGTCTCTTCCGCGAGATTGATTTCCGTTACGATAAGATAAACGTGGTGGCGCGGGTGGAGACGGTGGAATATGATCCTAACCGCTCCGGCTTCATCGGTCTTTGCCTCTATGCTGATGGTGAGCGTCGCTACGTGCTCTTGCCGATGGGGATGAAGGTGGGTGACCAGTTCACTGTCTCGGCCGAGGCAGAATTGCGTCCGGGTAATCGTCTGCCGCTTAAGAAGATCCCGGTCGGTACTTATATTTACAATATTGAAATTCATCCCGGTGGTGGCGCCAAGCTGGTCCGCTCGGCCGGCAGTTTGGCTCAAATTTTATCTAATGATGCCGGTTTTACCTCGATCAAGATGCCCTCGAGTGAGGTGCGGAAAATAGACGAGAATGCTTGGGCCACTATCGGCACCGTTTCCAATGAAGAGCAGAAATTAGCCAATATTGGCAAGGCCGGTCGCTCGCGCTGGCTCGGCATCCGTCCGACGGTCCGTGGCTCGGCAATGAATCCGGTGGATCATCCCCACGGCGGCGGCGAGGGCCGGCAAGGCATCGGTCTGCGTCGCGGCCCGAAGACGCCTTGGGGCAAACAGGCCCGCGGGGTGAAAACTCGCCGGCCAAAAAAGTACTCCAACGTTTTCCGCGTCTCCCGCCGCCCAGTAGGCAAACAGGGTTAGTCGCTATTATCCCCAGTTATTCACTACTACTACTACTACCTCTCGTGCTACACTTGGCGCAAGTCGGGTGTAGCTTTTTGTAGTTTTATCAATGGTAGGTGTTGGTCATAAGAACATGAAAAAAAAGAACATGAAAAAAATCTTAAGAATTTTTTGTTTGGTTTCGCTGATAGTCCTGCCGATGATAGCTGGTGCCCAAAGTCTCGATTCGCTTCGGGTCATTCTTGACAATATTCAGCAACAGATAAACCTTCTGCAGATTAGACAAAGTTGGCAGGCGGCTCAATTGGTGCCTCTAGGCAAGGATTCTGGTGCTAGCTTGATTAAACCGGTTAGTCTCACCGGTGATATTGTTAGCGGCTCTACCTCTGGTTCCAGTGCGCTACCACGTTCGCCAGCCACGACGACGGTTGATATCAAGGCTAATGGTCTCGACAACAGAGATCCACTTAATCCGGTACAAGTGTCTAGTAGCAATAACGTGACGCTCACCTGGCGAGGCGAGGGCGATGGTTTTCTTAATTGTCTATCGTTGGGGTCGGGCCCCAACGCGGCGGCTTGGAGCGGTCGTTCGAGACCGCTTGTTGGCGCTCTTTATCTGACCGGCCTTCTCCCCGGTCTGTCTAATTTTGCCATCCAATGCGGTGGTTATGGCCCTAGTGGCTATGATCACGTTTGGGTCAATGTGGCCAGTTCTACTCCCCCGACCGCCACTTCTTCTATCCATGTGCTTTATCCCAATGGCGGAGAGACTTGGTACGTTGGTGACAGCCGGACTTTGCGTTGGGAGACTACTAATATTCCCCACGATGGCGCCTCCGGCCTAATTAAGCAGGAGCTATTTCCCAATGGTGGTAGCCAGCCGGTCAGCACCATCAATACCGGAAATTTTGACGGCACATCGGTTTTCAGGGTGCCGGATGTGGCTAGTGGTTGGTATCGGATGCGAATGAGCAAATACTATGAACCCTCTGTATATGACTGGAGCGATACGCCATTCACAATCTATGCCTCGACTACTGCCGCTACGTCTACTTGTGCCACCCTTATTAATCCTTCGGCAACTAGTACCCGAGTTACCAGCTCAATGGCGCTGGCGCAATTTAGTTTTGACATTAACAATGCCACTTCGACACCGAACGATTGCAGTACGATATATGTTTCCAAACAGCCACCACAGGCCCTCTCCACCTACGGAACTGCGGCGGTCAGCGGGATTCCGCTTGGTTTTGCTTCTCCACCGATGGCTGGCGATAGTCCTTCTTATTACATCATTCCGGGCGGCCTTTCCCGGCATTTTGACTATAGCGGCTTCATGGACAATCGTGGAGGCAGTATTGGTTTCAAAGAGCTGAAGATTGTCCTTGCGTATTACGGGATTGACCCCAGTAATCTACGGCAACGATGGTTAGATCCATGGAATAGCCTCCGCACCTGGTTGTATCTTGGCAACTAATTTTACTGTTTGACCTTCTAATCGGCTTCTGTTAAGATAAACGCACGCTTTTGTCATATAGACAGGGCGGGCGTTTTCTTCTAGTTTATGTCTCGATCCAGCCACAAGGGTCCGTATGTTGACCCCAGGTTACTGAAAAAAATCGCCGGCAAGAAGCCGGGCGATGTTGGCGTGGTTAAAACTTGGTCGCGCGATTGCGCGATCAGCCCGGAAATGGTGGGTTTTCACTTCGGCGTTCATAATGGTCGGGAGCATATTGATGTCTTGGCAACGGAAGACATGGTCGGTCATAAGCTGGGCGAATTTTCTCCCACGCGCAAATTCTTCCGTCATGGCGGCAAGATGCAGAAGGAGTTGGAGATGAAGAAGAAGGAGGCCGAGATCGCGGCGGCGAAGTCGGCCAAGGAAGCCGGGGGTGAGGCCAAGGACGCCGCCGGAGCGAAAAAATAAACGTCAAGATTTACCATGCAAGCTTCACTCAATAATTATCGCCAGTCGCCGCGCAAGGTGAGATTAGTCACCGATCTGATCAAGGGCCGGTCAGTGCCAGCGGCCTTGGAGCAACTTAATTTTCTACCCAAGCGAGCCTCGGCCCCCTTGGCCAAGCTATTAAAATCGGCCGTGGCCAACGCTGGTAATGGCCCCACTAGGATGGCGGAGCAGGATCTCCTGGTCAAAAACGTCCGGGTGGACGAGGGAGTGACCATGAAGCGTTTCCGCCCTCGCGCGCGCGGCTCGGCCTCTCGTATCAATAAGCGCACCAGCCAGATCCAAATTACTTTAGAAGCTAAGCCGCTAAAAGCTAAAAGTTAAAAGCTATTTCATGTCCCACAGCGTCCATCCATATTCTCATCGCCTCGGCATCATCCGCGATTGGAAATCGCGCTGGTTTGCTCGTCCGGGGAATTATCAGAAATTACTCAAAGCGGACGTGCTCTTGCGCGAGATGCTGGAGAAGCGTCTGCGCGGTTTCTACGTTGAGGCGATTGAGATTGAGCGGGGGAGCAATTATTTGCGCCTGATCATCAAGACTTCTCGGCCGGGTATGGTGATAGGTCGCAGTGGCGAGGGGGCGCAAAAATTAAAGGCCGATATCCTCCACTTTTGGCAACGCCGGGAAATTGCGGTGCCCAAGGACCTGCGTCTCGACATTGAGGAGGTCAAGAATCCAGAATCGCACGCGCGCATTGCCGCCCAGATGATCGTGGAGAGTCTGGAGAAGCGCTTCCCCTTTAAGCGCGCGGCGCGTCAGGTGATGGAGAAAGTGATGGCCAACAAGAATGTGCGGGGGGTGAAGGTGACAATGAATGGCCGCCTTGGTGGCGCGGAGATGAGCCGCTCGGAATCCTTCAAGAAGGGTAATTTGCCGCTTCAGACCCTGCGGGCGGATATTGATTACGCTCTCGAGGAAGCCCATATGTCTTATGGCGTGATCGGCGTCAAGGTTTGGATTTATCGGGGCGAGATCTTCGCTAAAGAGAAATAATTTTTCATATGTTATTGCCTAAAAAAGTTAAATATCGTAAATGGCACACCATGCGCCGCAACCCCGGCAAGGTAACGGTGGCTTCTCGTGGCACGACGATCGCCTTCGGCTCTCATGGGCTGAAGGCGATGACCGCTGGTCGAGTCAAGGCTAACCAGATTGAATCGGCGCGCAAGGCGATCATGCACGAGATCAGCAAGACCGGTAAGCTGTGGATCCGCATTTTCCCCGACAAACCCTTCACCAGCAAGCCGGCCGAGATCCCCATGGGTAGCGGTAAGGGCGACCCCCAAGGCTATGAATTCCAGGTCTGGCCTGGTAGGATGCTCTTCGAGCTTGATGGGGTGGATGAGGCGGTGGCCCGGGAGGCGCTCCGTAAGGGCGGCACTCGCTTGCCGGTTAAGACCAAGATTCTGGCGCGTCACCGGACTTGATTGATATCCAATTATGCCCAAGAATCGCGAAGATTTGAATAAAGAGTTGGCGACAAAGAAGGAAGCTTTGCGGGCTATCCGCTTTGGCGCTGCCGGTAGCAAGTCCACCAATGTTAAGTCGATTAAGTTATTGCGCCGCGAGATCGCCCAAATTATGACTCAAATAAATTCATGACGACAAAAGACATAATCGAGAAGAAAGCTGGCCCGCCTAGACGCGAGGCTGGCCGCGAGCTCGCGGGAGTGGTGGTTTCGGCTAAGATGCAGAAGACGGTGGTAGTGGAGGTCAACCGTTACATCAAGCATCCGAAGTATGGTAAATTTAGGCGTCGCTCTAAACGTTATCTAGCCCACGACGAGGCCGGACATAAGGAGGGCGATCAGGTGATGATCAGAGAAACCAGACCCCTATCTCGCCTCAAGCATTTTGTGGTTGTCAAATAATCACTATGATTCAAGCTCGCTCCATTGTGATGATTGCCGACAATACTGGCGCCAAGCTGGGGCGAGTTTTTAAGGTGCCGGGCGCGGCGGCTAAGCGCTACGCCGAGATCGGTGAATTAGTCGTTATCTCCATCCAGAGCGCGGAGCCCAAGAAGGCGGTCAAAAAGAAGGATATTTGTCGGGCGGTGGTGGTGCGCCAGCGCCAGCCTTATCGGCGAGCCGATGGTTCCTACATCCGCTTCGACGAGAACGCGGTGGTGATCTTGGAGACCTCTGGCAAAGATAAGAAAGAGCCCAAGGGTGGGCGTATCTTTGGTCCCATCCCGCGCGAGTTGGGTGAGCTGGGTTATCAGAAGATCGCTTCGCTGGCGCCAGAAATTGTTTAGCTCGGCTTCGCTCACTATAAATAATCATGAAAATAAAAAAGGGAGACAATGTCATAATTATCGCTGGCAAAGACCGCGGCCGTCAGGGCAAGGTGGCCCGGGTTTTCCCGCGTCTTCACAAACTGATCGTGGGGGGCGCCAATCTAAAGAAGCGCCACGAGCGACCGCGCCAACAGGGGAAGAAGGGGCAAATTGTCACGGCGGCCGCCCCGCTCGCGGTCTCCAATGTGATGATTTATTGCAGTAATTGCGGCAAGGGCGTGCGCGTCGGAGTGAAAGTGGGCGCCAACAAGAGCAAAATCCGGGTTTGCAAAAAATGCGGGAAAGAAATTTAATTCTGGCTATGTCTATTACCAAAGAAAAATTGAATAAGCAATTATCCAGCCTTAAGAAAGAACTGGGGCGCGATAACGCGCTGGCTCTGCCACGCTTGTCTAAAGTAGTGATCAACGTTGGCGTCGGTCATTATCACGACAAGAAGCGCAACGAGCTGGTGGCCGATCGGGTGGCCAAAATCACTGGTCAGAAGGCGGCCGTGCGCGGGGCGAAGAAGTCTATTGCCAGCTTCAAGGTTCGCCAGGGCGACGTGGTGGGCGTGGTCACCACGCTCCGCGGGCCACGCATGTGGGGCTTCGTTGACAAATTGCTCAATGTCGCTATCCCGCGCATTCGTGACTTTCGCGGCTATGACGATAAAAGCATAGACGAGATGGGTAATTTGTCTATTGGTATCAAGGAGCACATTATTTTCCCCGAGACGGCCGACGAAGAACTCAAGGATGTTTTTGGTCTGACCGTTACTTTAACCACTACGGCCAAGAATAGGAAAGAAGCGCTCGCTTTCTTCCACGCGATCGGTTTTCCTTTCCGGAAATAGAGTTTTGTGCTAGATTGTAAACATGAATAAAGTGATGATATCTAAGACTCGTGATTATTTGGTGGTCAAAATTCCTCTCTCGGTGACGGAGGAGGACGAGGAATTCGGCGTCTCTTCCCGGTTACCACCGGCGCTCGATAAAGCAATCCAGGAGGGTCTTGCTGATATTGAGGCCGGACGATTTGTCGGCCCATTTTCCAACGTCAAGAAATTTAGAGCTAGTTTAGCTGGAAGTCATTAATGTTTTTCATCTTTTCCCAACGGGCGAAGGATGATTACCACCAACTGGGAAAAAGTTTGCAGAAGCTGGCCGATAAACAATTAAGTTTTCTGATCAAAAATCTCCGTCACCCATCTTTGCGGGCGAAAAAGTATGACGAAGGGCTCGATGTCTGGCAAGCCAGGATAAACCAGGACCACCGCTTCTATTTCAGGATTGGGGGTGATGCCTATGAAATTCTGACCATCGCCAGACATCCCAAGTAAACTTATCCACCGCCCACCTCGCGGCTTTAGCGGGGGGGGGCTATAATAGCTATTATTAGCCGTTAATTACTATGAAAACTGTGAATAACGAAATGTCATTCCTCGCTCACACCAAACACGCCGTTATCAGACAGTTTAGATAGAATAGCGTAGCGATTTCCTCGCGGCTCTGCCGCGATGACCGCTAAGGAAGGTTTG
>CAYIMH010000019.1:0-10100 GCA_964364525.1 uncultured Candidatus Saccharibacteria bacterium
CGTGGCGTTCTTAACGTTCTTGGAGATTTCTTCGAAGGGGACCACCTGGCGTTTAATATTTTCGTGGACGTCGTAGAGGAGAATCTTGCCGGTGCGGTCGTAAATCTTGGTTGACTCTGTCACCACGCGCTCGTTGAAGGAATCGAAGCTGGGGATATCAATACTAATGATCCACCACAAAAGCAAAGAACCGCCGAGCAGAGCGAGGATAACAACTAATAGACCCAATTGTTTCCACCACTGCTTAAGCCAACGCTTCTTCCGCATAGATCTCGAGATTTTAGCATACTTAGTGGGGTTAGTTAATTTGTGCTATTATGTTGGCGTGTCAAAAAATACTAACTTCACTATAGAAATAGAGCGGGAACTTGACGGTCGTTGGATCGCCGAGGTTCAAGAATTGCGGGGGGTGGTAACTTACGGTAGTACTCGCCAGGAGGCGGTGGCTAAGGCAGAGGCCTTGGCTTTGCGGGTGGTGGCCGATCGTCTGGAAGTAGGTGAGAGGAAACGGTCTCTTGCTTTGGTGGCCTTCCAGTTCTCATGAGTAGCGATTGGCCAGCCAAAAAAAGCCGCTTGGTATTGGCGGCCCTACTTAGAATCGGTTGGCAGATCAAACAACGTAGTGGCTCTCATGTGATTCTCGGACGCAAAAACTGGCCGGATTATGTTTGGGCTTTTCATGATCGCGAAGAAATTGGCCCGCGAATGTTAGCCAGGATTGCTAAAAAAACCGGCTTGAGGCCGTCAGACTTATAGTATTTCGCGTACCTATTCTCAGCGCTATTGACAGAACAACTAACAATGCGGTAGTCTACGGGCGGCTGTCGGACTTTGAAATCGGCGTTCCGATTTCCGGCCAGTGGCTCCCATTTGAAAGGAGAAATAGAGATGGCTAGAGACTATCTCGGCCCGATGATTCGAGCGGCGGTAAGTGTGCCGCAGGATCGTTTGCCCTTGTTGGCAGATATTGCCAATCGTTTAGTGGACAAGAGGGACGGTGGAAGATGGCGTGAGTGTCTATTGACCTGTCTCCAGACGGGTTTGCCTCCGGACAATCCCCAGCTGGTAACGGCCACCAAGTTCGTCGTCAGAGATCGTTTCAAGGTCGGCACCGGTCGCCGGGCGAAAGTGAAAATATCTGGTCGAGGAACTAACTTCGACAAGTATTTTCTGGCCGTGGTGGAAGACGTGACCGCTCCGGCCGAGCTTCAATTCATTACTCTCGGCCAGGCGATGTCTGACCAAGAGATCATCGCCGAGCTGGGCGGTGTCGTCAAAGTCGTCACCTCGCTCCAGGATATCTATGCCAAACTGGAGCGCCAACCTCATGGCCCGCGTAGTCCGGCCGGTGATCTCCTCACCGGTGGCGATAGAAACAGCTTCTATGTTCCCCAGGCCGTTACTAAGCTGGACGGCGACCGCTTCTCGTATCTTAACGCCGCTGGTAAGGAAGTCATTGAGGCGGTGCCCGACTCGCGATATCTGTTCCAAGTCAATAGCCAATGGTATGTGCTTCGCGCGGTCAGCGTCCGCTGGTACGGCGACGGTTGGAACGTCTGCGTCTATCCGGTCGAGGACCCGTGCAGGTGGTATGCGGGCTGTCGGGTGTTCTCTCGCAAGGCCTTAGTGCCCTCGGTCCCTGTGACGCCCACCGACTGACCCTTTGGCGCTTGGACGCTTTGACCCTTCGTTGGTATTGCGTATCGCGGCTCGATAATCTCGGGCCGCTTTTTTTATGCGGAAAATTGTGGTAAATTATGGTCATTATGAGCGCGGAAATTAAAGCGAAAATCGAACGAGTATTTACTCGCGGCGTGGCGGAGTTGATTGATCCAGAGGGGAAGTTCCGCGCCAAAGTGGAGCAGAAGGCGACGGGGCGCTACCCCCAAGACATCATCATCAAGTTTGGCGTGGACCCGACGCGACCGGATATCCACTTAGGCCATGCCGTAGTTTTCCGCAAGCTCCGCGACTTCCAGGACCTCGGCTGTAAGGTTGTCTTCCTGATCGGCGATTTCACGGCCCAGATTGGTGATCCGTCCGGTAAAAGTAAGGTCCGGCCCGAGCTGGAGCAAAAAGAGGTGGAAGCGAATATGAAGACTTTTATTGATCAGGTGAGTAAGATTCTTCTCACAGACGCCCATAATTTTTCCTGGATTCGCAATTCCGATTGGTACACGGCGGTGACGGATTTGGTTCTGCCGTCCGGATCCAAGGTTAAGTCGTCACAATACGGTGAGGTGGATGCCAATACTATGATGGGGAAGGCCCTAGTCTACGAGAGCACGCGGATGCAGCGGACGCACCTAAAGAAAGCAGAAATTGTGGCGATCACTCTTCGCAGTCTGATCTGGACGCTGCGGCATATTACTCATGGCCGGCTGATTCAGCGCGATTTTTTCCAAGAACGACTTAAGGCTGGCGAGGAGCTCTATACTCACGAGTTAATGTATCCGGTTTTACAGGGTATTGACTCGCATGTTTTAGCCAAGATCTACGGCACTTGTGACTTGGAAATTGGTGGTACCGATCAGACCTTCAATATGTTAGTGGGCCGCGACGTGATGAGGGCTAATCACCAAGAGCCGCAGGCCGTGCTTGCTTGCCAATTACTGACCGGCCTCGACGGCCGCGAGAAGATGAGTAAGTCGAGCGATAATTATATTGCCATCACTGACGCGTCGGAGCTAATGTACGGCAAGGTGATGTCTCTGCCCGACGCCTCTATCGTCGAATACTTCGAACTTTGTACTTATACCAGCGGAGCGGAAATGGCGGAGATTAAAAAGAAATTGGAGGGCGGCGCCGGCAATCCGCGCGATCTCAAAATGCGTCTGGCGCGGGAGATCGTGGCCATTTATCATGGTGAGAGGGCGGCGGCCGGAGCTGAAGAAGTCTTCGTCAACACGTTCAGCAAAAAAATGATTCCTGATAATTTGCCTACGATTAAGACGGCAAATGGCGAGAAGCTGGCCGAAGTTTTAGCGCGAGAAAAAATCGTCAAATCTAAATCCGATTTTCGCCGCCTGCTCGATGAGGGCGCGATCCATGATCTCGATGCCAACCAAGTGCTCACCGACCCCGATATTTTAGTCAGGAATAATTGGAAACTAAAAATCGGCAAGAAGCGCTTTGTGGAGGTGAAGACTAAGTAAAAAATCCCCGTGCTGGCAGGGATTTTTTACTGTTTTTCGTCTGGTTACTACATTTCGTCGTCGCCTAGTTCGTCATCATCTTCCTCGTCTATTTTGCCTAGGGTTGTATCCTCACTGAGATCATCTCCCACCGCGTCATCGCTAAGGTCGGTGAAGTCTCTCAATTCGTCGTCCATATATATTTTCCTTATATTTACAATGGTCTTTTCGACCTTTTATAAACCGTCTTTTTATGAACGCCTAATTTTTATCACACCCGCAAATTTTTGCAACTGTCTGGCTCTCGCCCTGTGGATAAGCTGGGTATAAATAATCAGAAGCGCTCGCGGGCCAAGGCCGTCAAAGCCACGGCGATGGCATCATATTCGTCGTCGGGTTTCTTGCTGTCATCAAGCTTCACCAGTCGTTTGACCATGTCTATGACCTGATTTTTGTCGGCCTTACCGTAGCCGGTGATGGTGCTTTTAATCTGTAGTGGCGTGTATTCTAAAACCGCCAAGCCAGATTTGGCCGCGAGATAAATTATGAAGCCGCGCACTTCAGATACTTGGCTGGCCGTCTTCTGATTGGTGGTGAAAAATAATTTCTCAATCGCTAATTTCTCCGGATCATATTTTTTAATCAGCCGCTCCAGCTCTTGACCTAAACTTAAATAACGCGCGGGCATTCCCATTTTTTTGTCAGTTGTCAAACAGGTTGAGAAAATAACCCGCTCGGCACCGTTTTTCTTCTCCACTATCGCTACGCCCAATCGGCCATAGCCCGGGTCAATGCCGATAATTCTCATAAGACCGCGTTAGTATAGACTTTTTTAATGTCGTCATGGGTCTCAATGGTCTCGGTTAGAGCTGTCAATTGGGCCGCTTCGCTCTCGTTTAAGTTTAAAAAATTTTTAGCCTGCCACTCGCCGTCGTTATTTTTGGCAAAGGCCCAGAGGGCCGCGCCGGGAGTGGCTAGGGCGCTATCATGCTCGGCCAAGAGATGCTTAATCTCCTGCGAGGTGCGATTCTTATTATCGCTGATGCCAGTAATAATGAGCGCCGTGCCACCCGGCCCGTAGGCCTCGTACATTACTTCTTCTAATCCCTGGTCCCTATTTCCTAGTCCCTTCTCAATTGCTCGTTCAATATTCTCGTTGGGCATATTGGCCGCCCGCGCCTTCTCCATTGCTTTTCGCAAGACGGGATTATTTTTGTCGCCACCAGCTTTCTTCGCTTCGACACTAATCTGTCGCCCCAGCATGGAGAATAATTTACTCCGCCTGGCATCCACCGCCCCCTTCTGATGTTTAATTTGCGTCCATTTATTATGTCCGGACATGGTAAGCTATTAGGAATTAGCCTTCAGCTTATAGCTTTTAGATTTCTATCGCTACTTGACAAAATCCGCGAGCTGGGCGATGGTGCTCTGCCACAAGGTGGCGCACTTCGACCCGAAGTTGGCGAAGTATGTCGTGGCGATCAGCCACAACCCGTCGCACTCGGTTGGCGACTTGATCGACTAGCCATCAATCAAAACAAATCTCCAAATGGTGTTCGGAGTTGCCAGAAAATCCACTGGCGTCAAAGCGTGGGTAAAAAGTTTTTGTCCCCGTTTTCTTTCAAAAACTTGAACCCGTTCACCACTTGGTGGGCGGGTTCTTTTTTAGTTTTTTGTACGTACACCAATTTATGCGGTCGTTGTTTTCTGTATACAGCGTACAGGTTATTTACAAATTATCAGTTTTGTGATAATCTAATAGCAGTCTTGAACTTCGTTAAAATAGGCGAAAAGGCACGCGCGTAGCTTGTCTTTGGGCCTACATAACATAGAAAGGATGGTGGTCGAATGACGCCAAGGAATCCCAAGGTACCGTATCAGGAGGAAATCAGAAGTTTCTACATCTTGGCCTTGCTCTTGTGGAGCGGAATAAATGTTACAGATGCAATCGGCTTTATGGCAAGGCAGGCCGAAGATTTTTTCCGGCGTTTGCAACGAGCAACTGATGGTGGTCAAAGTGTGGCACCTGGTATCAGGGCGCTCTTTAGAGATTCGCCATTTGGTACGTTAATTACCCGCTTGCTCGATCTTTCGGTGGGCCGGAATGAAAAGCCCCACGAGATTTTTCTTCGGATCGCTGTTTTTTTAGACAAGGTCTCGCGGTTGGAACTATACGCGTTTACTGATGTCCTTCGCTACCAGGTTATTGGTTGCTACAAACTAGAAACGTTCTTGGAGCAAGGCGATGCCAGTAGGGCGGTATCTTTTGGAGATACGATTCTAAGTATCGACGATGATATTGGTCGTGCCATTTTTACCGAAGCCTGCCAGAAAATGGCCAAGCATCTGTTGGAGGGAGCCGAGTCGGAGGAATATCTGACCAGCGAGCCAAGCTTTGTTGAGTGGGATCGCAAGATGCTCTATCAGTATGTTGCTACGGGATTTTGCTGCAATGTCGAGGATTTCCGTCTGCTCTTCGAGGAGGACACCAATCCGCGGCCGTATCAAGCGCTTTGCGGAAAGATTTACCGGGGGCTTAAGGGTGGTTCTACTTTAGTCACGATGATGGCCAGTTTGCCTGACGAGTTTCCTGCCTGGGAGGTGAAGTTTGTAGAGATGGGAGAAGCACGGGGCCAACTCCGTCTTGCCCTTTCTCTTTATCGCCTAGCTGGTTTTCTTGGTTGGGAAATAAGTGGCGAACAAGTGCCAAAGACTTTGACTTCCAAATTGTGAACCGGATAGAGGCGGAGAGGTGAGGCTGTTTGCCGAAGTTTGTTAAGCCGCGAGGTGTGCCTTGTGTCACTCGCGGCTTTTTTATCTCCGAGATCGGAGTCGGGGTTGACCATCGGGGCGGGCGGAGTTAATCTGGTAATGGCGTTGGTTTTTGGTTTAAGGACCTTTTAGCTTTTAAGACGAAAAAGAAGGGAGGCTATAATGTCTAAACCCGACCACCTCACCCCACTGCAACGGGAATTGACGGTCATTCCTCGTCAGCGCGTTTCTTTTGCCGAGGTTATCCATGTTCAATCGGGCCACGGCTCAAGGATGATAAACTTGATTAGCCAAAGGGCTGACTGCTGGTTCGACCGCTGGCGCAGAACGTCGCTCATCAATCGTCAGCCACGCTTACAGGTTTTGATTCTGGATCGGTTGAGCTCGGCCGAGCGGGATCAGTTCCGGCGCGGGGCGGCTTTTCTTCGGGAGACCTGGTCTCGGACTTATGGTTTGGCGGCCAACGACATTGAGCTGGTCGCCCTTTGGTCCGTCAGGGGGCCGCCGCCGCCATTGGCTTACACGGATTGCGGCCACCATTGCCGCCTGGTCAATCTGTCGGCGCACCACTTGGTGATTGCTGGTGACTCCGAAGCCACGAGTGATGTGGTGCTGGCCGCTCGACCGACTCTCGGTCTTGAGAGCCGGTCAGTTCAAGCCAAGGTCATCGATCTTTTGGCGGGGGCGCCCGGGTGCTGGGGTATTATTGCTCTGCCCGGTGACATCAATAAAGGGCCGGGCGATCTCCCCGACGAATTTGCCATCGGCCCCGGCTTGGAGATTAGTCGAGCAATTGCCGCGCGCCGTGGCGCTCATCTTTTCCACCGTCTCTCGCCGCTATTTCTCTGATTGCTCGCCCTATAGTCCAAGCTATTTGGGAGTCTTATCACCACGTCCGCGCCCTCGTGCCGACGTGGTGTTTTTGTCTTTGTGGGTAAATGAAAAAAGTGGCATCCTGTAAGTAAGGAGAATATAATTATTAGATGATAAAAGATCTTGCCATAAATGGTCCAAGCCAGGGCTTTGAGGACAGCAAAAAAATTGATGAGAATGGGGTAGAGTTCTGGACAGCCAGAGAGCTTTTCCCGCTGCTTGGCTATTCCCGTTGGGAAACATTTGATGAAGTCATTATGCGTTCCGGGAAGGCGGCTCTGAATAGTGGTCAAAATGTGGATAACCATTTTCGGCGGTTGACGAAAATGGTTGACATCGGGTCTGGTGGTAAGAGGGCCATAAAAGACTGGAAATTGGACCGATATGCCTGTTATCTTATCGCCCAAAACGGTGATCCGAAAATATCTCAAATTGCAGTCGCTCAAACATACTTTGCTGTTCAAACACGGCGACAGGAAATTTTTCATAAGTTGCCTGACGCAGAAAAGCGCTTATTCATTAGGAACGAAGTCACTAGCGAAAATAAAAAGCTGTTCAGCACTGCAAAAGAAGCGGGCGTTTCTCATTTTGGGCTTTTCAATGATGCCGGTTATCGCGGTCTCTATGGTGCCCCACTTTCAGATGTGGAGGCGAAGAAAGGCATTAAAAAAGGCGAATTGCTTGATCGGGCGGGCGCGACTGAATTGGCGGCTAATTTATTTCGTATAACGCAAACGGATGAAAAACTCAAGAAGGATGGTTTACGAGGCGATATTATCGCACAGAAAACTCACAACATGATTGGCGGTAAGGTACGGCAGACCATCAAAGACATCGGCGGCGATCCGCCTGAGAATATGAAGCCAGAAAAGCACATCAAGGAAATCAAGAGAGAGATGAGATTGCTTAAAAAGCAGACAAAAAAACCTTAATTTTATGCTCGAACAATATCTTCAAGAAATTGGTTTGCCGGAGAAAGAAGTCAAAGTTTACTTGCATTTGCTTAGTGTGGATCAATCGACGGTGCTGGACTTAGCTAAGCAAACCAAGATCAAACGGCCGACAGTCTACACCGTGCTCAAGTCCTTGGCGCAAAAAGGTTTGATCAGCGAGACGACCAACGGCAAGAAAACTCATTATCAAGCCGAGCCGCCAGAGCGATTGAAGTCTTTTGTGGAGCGGCAAAAATTGGAGCTAGACGAACGCTCGCACGTCTTGAGCAAAGAAATTATTCCACAATTAAAAAGTCTCCAGCGTGGCGAGGGCGAGCGTCCAGTGGTGAAATATTATGAGGGGAAGGAGGGAGCGATCAGTGCACTTGAGGAATTAGTTGCTGGCGAGGAATTCGCTGGCGGAGTAAATTATGTTATTTATCCAGAAGATCTTTTGGCTGGCTTGTTTTCTGAAGCCGAAAGAAAAAAGTACCGTAATGTGAGAATTAGTCGCGGCATTAAGTCTAAGGTGCTCTATACATCCACTAAGGGTGACAAACCATTTGATTCAACTGGTGATCGGATCAGAATTGACGGGGGAAAATACCCAATTACTTGTGACATATCTATATATAAAGATCGAGTAAGGATCGCCACCCTTGGTCAAAAATTATCCAGTATTTTCATTAAAAGTCAGGAATTGGCCGATACTCTCAAGAGTCTCATTGATTTAGTTCACGATAATATAAAAAGAACCCAGTAAGTTTGCACACGCAAATCTTACTGGGTTCATATCTCTGACTCCAAAAGGAGTTTTACCGGCCCGACTTACCCATCAGGCCAAAAAAGCGACCGTCCTCTAACTCTAATCCGACACAATCTTTTCTCCTTTCTCTACTCGAAGCGTTGACTAAGGCCAGCTCGGTGCCGCCTCCCCTTATCTATGACAGGAAGGGGAGGCGGCACGGCCAGCGTGTTAGTCAGTCATAGAACGCTCCTTTCGAAAACGACCAACCTTCGTCGAGCACATTACCCGACTTCCACCAGTCATTATATACCCATCAGCATCGTTTGTCAAGTTTCTTGGTCAAATTGGCTAAACTTAGCCATTTGTGGTCTTCCTGTCCTTGTTTTGAGGGGCTTTTATGAAAGAATGGAATGTTAAAAGTTTCTGACAGAAAAATTTTAGTAAAAATGTTTTTATCTCAAAAAGTCAATTATGTCAGTTTATATTGACATTTGATAGCGCGCCAGAAGCTAGGTTTTTAGCCACGGAATAATGTTTTGCTATATTACATCAGGTGACGCTTTGACAAAACTTGCAAATTAGTATACACTATTCGTCAGATCGTTTAAAAAATAAATTAAGCCCGAATGAGCTTGGTTGCTGGCGTGAGATACCTTATCGCCATTCCCGACCTAAGAAATATGAAATTAAAATTTTAATCTTGGTCGGGGCTGGGGGTAAGGTATCGGCGTGTGCTGATTACCCTAGGTAGTTCTTTAACTTGAAAGGACGAGTGGAAGATGGTCCTGACCAATAAGCAGGCGTGGGCGGCAACAGTGGCGTTCTTGGAGCAACACGGGCTCGACCGTTGTGGTCAACCGGTGACTCGGGACGCCAAAGAGGCCGCGGAGAGGCGGGCGCAACAGGCCTTTGAGAAAAGGCAGGTGCGCACGCCAACCGGCGGCATCAACGGTCGTCATCGGTGATCCCACCGGAGCCGCGTCTGGCTTGGCAACAGAACAGACGTTGGGCAAACCAGCTGACCTAGAAATGCGCTGGCTCTAATACGGTGGGGAAGCTCCACTGCGCTGATTCGGCCAAGCGGACAATTGCCGAGGTCCGAGTGTTACCAAAACACTCTTCCTATTGAGATCGTGAGCGCGTGGCCCGTGATTTCAAAGGGAATGTTCTTTGAATAACCCATGGGTGAGTGATGTTTACCGCGTGTGCTTAGGGTAATATACCCGGCGAGGCACAAGCGGGGAATAGGTTGGTTCAAGGTGAACTAATCCTTCCTTCCAAAACATCGCCTGCCATGAGCGTGGCTCACGGTGTCGTTACTGCAGGATGATTACCGTGGATCGGCAGTTCGCTGTCGATTTGGGGAAGGCCTCGAAAAGGAGTGTTACACACTCTAGAAATTCCCCTCTGTCTCGAGATGTGTATCTCGACTGATGAGTCCGAAAGGACGAAACAGAAACCAGATCTTTGGAAACGAAAACTAAGGAGATTGCGCCATGAACATCGACGGAACAATGGAGAAGGGCACTGCAGACGCCGCTAAGGAGTACGTTGTGGCTCGCCACATTAAGGTGGCCGATAGTATATTTCGGTTTAATAGCACAAACGGGAGGCTAATTACCTTCTTTTCCTCCCAATATC
>CAYIMH010000020.1:0-7060 GCA_964364525.1 uncultured Candidatus Saccharibacteria bacterium
CACCGGGCAGTGGTGGAGAAAACCGCCCCCTTTTATCATTATCTGACTTTCGGTCTGGTGGGCGAGGCGGGCGAGGTGGCGGAGAAGGTGAAGAAAATTTTACGCGACTCGGGCGGAGTCATTTCGCCGGAGACGAAGAATGAATTGGCCAAAGAGCTGGGCGATGTCCTCTGGTATCTCTCGCAATTATCGGCCGAGTTTGGCTTCGACTTCGAAACCATCGCCCAGATGAATTTGAAAAAATTGTCCTCGCGGCTGAAAAGAAAAGTTCTAACTGGTTCCGGCGATAATCGTTGATTTGACAGATTTCACTTAGTTTGCTAGGATGAAAATAGATAGAAACGAAATGGAGTAGTTTCTTGACCGTTCTTTAGATTTGGGAGGTTAAAATGGTTAATGTTGAGTCAGCGCCGAAATCCGTCATCTCGCGATTGTTCGTGGATGGGAAACTCACAACACTGGGGCCTGGGGATATGATCCTGTACGACTACCATAGCGGCCTCCTCCAATTTGGCCGTTTGGGGGGTTATCGACTGATTCTGGGTCAACCAAGTGGAGACGACAAGATCTTGGTTGGTCCTCTGGAAAGTGATCATCTTTTCCAGATCGTCTTGCTGGTGGCCAATCTGTCTGGTCTCCGGGTAGCCAGAGGGCGAGAAGATACTGGTAAGTATTGGATTTACCGTTTCTGCTAGTCATTCGTTCTCGCTGACAACACAAACCGCGCTGGCTACTCGCCCCGCGGTTTTCTTTTCGCCCGACTTTTATGGAGTAGCGTTTTGTGATAGCATGCAACTATGCCTGTGAAAATTCCTTCTCTAGCCAAAACGACTATTAGAACTCTCGCCCACGAGGTTGGTTTGTTGCGCTCATTGATTATTGCATCAACTGGCATTAGCCAAGACGCAGAAGGAGAGTACCGGCCGGAGTTTGTGGAGGAAATGTTGCGAGTGTCAACTACTTCTCAACCGGCGAAAGAATTCACTGGTGCCAAAAATTTCTTGCGGCGTTTTAAGAAGAAATGATCAGAGTCTTCGAAGATTCCGGTTTTGCTAAAGATATCCGTCTTTTGCCTTCGGCCGCGCAGATTAAGTTAGTTCGCTGTCTGGAGTGGTTGCAAGAAAATCCTTTTGATCCACGCCTGCACAGTAAACCACCCAAAGAACCCTTAGCTGGCCTTCTCTCGTTTCGTGTCACTCGCGATTGGCGAGTGATTTTCAAGTTCATCGAACCGCGGTTGATTTTGCTTCTGCGTGTGCGGCATCGGAAAGATATTTATCGGTGAGCCGCCGCGTCGTCATTTTCGTTTGCGTTTGACAGATTCTGCCCCGTCTGCTAGTTGTAAAGACGGATAGGATGTTTGTTTTTACCAACCGAAGGCTCTTTTACAGGAGTATTTATGGCCAGGTCGGGTGCGAAAAAAAGTTTTGGTGACCACGTTAGAGAAAGATTAGACGAGCTAAATATGGGCCAGATCGAGCTGGCGCATAAGATTGGAACTGCTACCGGCACGCTGAGAAATTGGATTTGCGCTAGTCGAAATGCGAGGATCGGAAAGAATTGGCAAAGATCGCTGGCCAGAGCTCTCGGGGTTTCGGTTGAGACTCTTCGCGAATGGGGGGTCGAAGACGGCATGAACAGGACAAGGACGTTGCGACTTCGACTCGAAACATTTGTTTTAACCCAAGAAGAGTTGGTTCTTCTTGTCGAGGCGCAAAAAGTTCTGGGCGATCTTTCCCTGAAAATGGCCATCGAACTTGTCCAAGATCATCGTGCCAAGAAGAATCAGACGCCCCCACCATAGGGGGCATTTTTTTTGTTCGCTTTTTATCGGACGTAGCTTGTGTTAGTCTGGGAACGACGAAAAGGCGAAAAATGAAAGACAAACAAATCGAAAAATTGATTAAGGCCGAGCGGGCGCGGCAGAAGCGAGTGGTTAATCTGATCGCCTCGGAGAATTATGTGTCTAAGGATGTTTTGACGGCGCTCGGCAGCGAGTTGACCAATAAATACGCCGAGGGCTATTCGGCCCTGCGTTATTACGGTGGCAACGAGGTCGCCGACCAGATTGAAAATCTTTGTAAAGAGCGGGCGCTGAAACTTTTCAAGTTAGATCCGAAAAAGTGGGCCGTCAATGTTCAGCCGCTCTCCGGCTCACCGGCCAATCTCGCTGTTTACAGCGCGCTGGTGCCCTTGGGCGGCAAGATTATGGGCATGTCCCTCGCGCACGGCGGCCACCTGACGCACGGCCACAAGGTGTCCTTAACTGGCAAACTTTGGAATTTTGTCCACTACGGCGTGGATCGGGCTAGTGAGCGGCTTGATTACGAGGCCTTGAAACAGCTGGCCTTGAAAGAAAAGCCGAATCTGATTGTCACTGGCTACACCGCTTACCCAAGAATTATTGATTTCAAAAAATTTAGAGCCATCGCGGATGCTTGCCCGAACCCGCAGGGGGCGGGCGGTGGGACTTACCTGATGGTAGATATGTCTCATTTCGCTGGCTTGGTGGCTGGCGGCGCTTACCCCTCGCCCTTCAAATATGCCGATGTGGTGACGACGACGACGCACAAAACATTACGCGGCCCGCGCGCAGCACTGATTTTTAGCCGAAAAGTTTCGGCGAGGCACCCGCCTTCACTTATCCCTAATCCCTCATCCCTAATCCCTAACCTGATCGACAAAGCTATTTTTCCCGGTCTCCAGGGTGGGCCGCATCTGAATCAAATTGCCGCCGCGGCCGTGGCCCTGCAAGAAGCGATGGAGCCGGGGTTTAAAAAATACGCTAAACAGGTGGTCGCGAATGCCAAAATTCTGGCTAAAGAACTTGCTCGCTTGGGCTGGCGGATAATTTCTGGCGGCACGGATACGCATCTCTTGCTCGTTGATGTTTGGAATAACGGCAAAGGTCTTGGTGGCAGAGAAGCCAGTCGGCGCTTAGAGCGCGCTGATATTATTGTTAACAAAAACACCATTCCCTTCGACTCGCGTTCTCCTCAAGACCCGTCGGGGATCCGTCTTGGCACGGCGGCCGAAACTACGCGCGGCAAACAGGCGGTGGATATGTTTGAAATCGCCAAGGAAATTGACCACATTTTGCGCCAGGCCAAAGGTAGATTAGAATAGGGAGGTGACAAAGAAAAAAACGGTGGCCAAAGGCAAACTGATCGTGGTGGACGGAGCTGATGGCTCGGGCAAGGCCACCCAGGCGGCGCTTTTGGCCCGCGCACTTCGTCGGCGCGGGCTCCAAGTTAAGGCGATAGATTTTCCGCAGTATCAAAATTTTTTTGGTTCTCTTATTGGTCGTTATTTGGCTGGCGAATTTGGCGATTTCATTAAGTCTGATCCCTATTTGGTCTCGGTGCTCTACGCCGCGGACCGCTTCGAATCTAGTCGTCGGGTCAGGGCTTGGTTGGATAAGGGCCATGTGGTTATCGCCGATCGCTATGTTAGTGCTAACCAGATTCACCAGGGCGGGAAGATTGCCGATCTCGATAAACGCAAACAATTTCTCGATTGGCTGGACGAAATGGAGTTTCAGATTTTCGGTATTCCCCGGCCAGATTTGGTAATTTACCTCGAAGTGCCAGCCCAGATCTCGGCCAAACTCATTGAGAAAAAGGAGGCGCTGGCGCGGAAGAAGTATTTGGCGGGCGGCAAGAAGGATGTGGCCGAAAACGATCTCGAACATCAGCGGGCCTCACGGACGAGCGCGCTAGAGCTGGTCCGCGGGCATAATTTTTGGAAGCAAATCAATTGCGCGCCAGCGGGCCAACTTCTGCCTCGAGAAGCGATCCACGAGTGGGTGGTGGCGGCGACTCTGCCCGTTCTCAAATTGAAGAGTCTCTAGTACAATGGCTCCATGGTGGTCGCGGGGCTTAAAGAGTTAATCACTAAAGCGCTTGGGGCGCTGGATTTAAACGCGTCGGGTGATATTCATTTGGAACATCCCGATGATTTGACACACGGCGATTATGCCACCAGCGTGGCGCTGGCGTTGGCCAAGTCGGCTGGGCAGAACCCTCGAGAATTGGCGGAGAAGATCGCTGGAGAATTAAATAGGGACAAACCGCGAGAAGTAGAAAAAATCGAAGTCGCCAGCGCCGGTTTTATTAATTTCTACTTAACGCCCGAATACTGGCGGGGAGTTGTTGGACAGATTGGTGAAAAGGGAGACGATTACGGTCGTGGTGAGATGGGGAAAGGCCGGAAAGTGTTGGTTGAATATTCGTCGCCCAATATTGCCAAGCCTTTCGGTATTGGCCATTTACGCTCCACGATTATCGGCGAGGCCATCGCTAACCTGCTATCTTTTTCTGGTTACGAAGTGATCCGCGATAATCATTTGGGGGATTGGGGGACGCAATTTGGCAAGATGATTGTGGCCCTAAAGAAATGGGGCGAGATCGAAGTGGCGAAAAAATCAGCCGAACCGATTAAATATCTGGTCGGTCTCTATGTTAAATTCCACGAGGAAGCCGAAAAAGACGAGGGTCTTGAGAACGAGGGACGGGCTTGGTTTGCCAAGTTGGAACAGGGCGACGCAGAAGCACGCTCGTTATGGCAGACTTGCGTCGAATTGTCGATTAAAGAATTTAGTCGGATTTATGAGCGGCTCGGTATACACTTCGGCACCACTTTGGGCGAGAGTTTTTTTGAGGATAAAATGCCGGCGGTGTTGGCCGAGCTTGAGGAAAAAAGATTATTACAAACCAGCGAAGGGGCGGAGTTAGTTTTCTTTGCGGCCGACAAATATCCGCCGCTGATGATCAAAAAATCTGACGGCGCCACGCTCTACGCGACCCGCGATTTGGCGACGGATCAATATCGTTTAAAAACTTATGGCCAGGACCTGATCATAATCAATGAAGTGGGTTCAGAGCAGTCACTCTATTTTCGTCAACTCTTCGAGATCGAGAAATTATTGGGCTGGGTGACGGCGGGGCAACGTGTTCACGTGGCTCATGGTTTAATCCGCGGCACGTCTGGTAAGCTAAGCACGCGTAAGGGCGACTCTATTTGGTTGGGAGAAGTGTTGGACGAAGCGGTCAAACGTGCCAGCACTTTTAATCCAGAATCAGCCGTGGCCGAGGCGGTGGGGATCGGGGCAATTAAATATAACGACCTAAAACGCGAAAGTCAAAACGATATCATCTTCGATTGGGACGACATCCTAAATCTCCAAGGCAATTCCGGTCCCTATCTTCAATATACTTACGCTCGAGCTCAAGCCGTGTTACGCAAGGCAGAGAAACTCGGAACCACTTGGACACCTGGTGTCCAAGTACTTGGACACCTGGTGTCCAAGTCATCGGAGTATCAATTAGAGCGCTGGTTGGCTCGCTTTTCGGAAGTCGTTGCTCGCGCCGCCACCGAATATGCGCCACACCACCTCGCTACTTATCTCTACCAACTAGCCTCCGAGTTCAATAATTTCTACGCTCATGAGCAGATTATTGGCCAAGCTGACGATGTCGCCACTAAGTATCGACTGGCGCTCACGGCGGCGGTCGGCCAAGTGCTTAAAAATGGCCTTTGCCTGCTCGGTATTACAGTGCCGGAGAGGATGTAGTTAACCTCGGTTTTCTTCGGCTAATTTTAATGCTAAAATGGCAAGGTTATGCCGGATAAAGCGGAGAAATCAGAGCACGCTCTAAGGGAAGAGCGAATTTTGGCGTGGTGGGAGAAGAATAAGGTTTTTGAGAAAACACTGGCGAAAAATAAGAACAGTGGGAAAAATTTTATTTTCTACGAGGGTCCGCCAACGGCTAACGGCCGGCCGGGGATCCATCATCTCGAGGCGCGGGCCTTCAAAGATCTAATCCCGCGTTATAAGACGATGCGCGGTTTTCATGTGCCGCGCCAGGCGGGTTGGGATACGCACGGTCTGCCCGTCGAGCTCGAGGTGGAGAAGACGCTTGGCTTAACTTCCAAAAAGCAAATCGAGGAGTATGGCATCGCCGCTTTTAACGAGAAGTGTAGGGAGAGCGTTTGGAAATACGTGGATGAATGGGAGAAATTTACGCGGCGCACCGGCTATTGGGTGGACTTGGAGCACCCCTATATTACTTACCATCCGGCTTACATGGAGTCCCTCTGGGGCATCATCAAGCGGGTGGAAGAACAGGGCTTGCTCTACAAAGATTATAAAGTGGTGCCCTGGTGTCCGCGTTGTGGCACGGCGCTCTCCTCGCACGAGTTGGCGCAAGGCTACAAAGATGTGAAGGATATTTCGCTTTATGTGAGATTTAAAGTTGTTGGCCAGGAAAATACATATTTGATTGCTTGGACTACTACCCCTTGGACTTTGCCGGGGAATGTTGGTTTGGCGGTTGGTAAAGATATTCAGTATGTGAAATACAAGTGGGCTGGAAAATTTTATATTGTAGCGAAAGAACGTGCTCATAAATGGCCCGGACATGACCCCGAAGAATTCTTAGGAAAAGACTTAGTTGGGCTAGAGTATGAGCCGCTTTATGAATTTAGTCCAAAAAATGAAAATTCCCATAAAGTTTACGCAGCCGATTTTGTGACGACGGAAGACGGTACAGGTATTGTTCACACCGCCGTCATGTACGGCCAAGATGACTTTGAGTTGGGTAATAAGATAGGTCTACCGAAGCAACACTTGGTGGATGAAACTGGTCACTTTAAGCAAGAAACGGGATTTCTTGTAGGTAAATCGGTGGTAGATGAATCTACTACAGTGGAGATTCTCAAAGATTTGCAAAATCGTGAATTACTTTTTGATAAAGAAAATTATGCCCACTCTTACCCCTTTTGCTGGCGCTGTAAAACGCCACTTATCTACTATGCTCGCGACTCTTGGTATATCCGGATGTCGGCCTTGCGCGAGAAATTGATTAAAGAGAACGAAACAATCCACTGGGAGCCGGCACATATTCGCGACGGGCGCTTTGGTGAGTGGTTGCGCGAAGTTAAGGATTGGGCGATCTCCCGCGAGCGTTATTGGGGGACGCCGCTCCCGGTATGGCTAGGCGAAAGGGGCGAGCGTCTAGTTATCGGTTCTATCGCCGAATTAAAAAGTTTAACTAAAAAA
>CAYIMH010000020.1:7070-10084 GCA_964364525.1 uncultured Candidatus Saccharibacteria bacterium
AATCAATACTGGGTAATGCGTCATGGTGAGGCCGAAAATAATGTGGCGCAGGTTATAAGTTCGCGGGTGGATAATCCTCATCACTTGACGGAGAAGGGGCGGGAGCAAGTTCAAACGGCGGCGAAGAAATTGCGAGAGCAAAAAATTGATTTGATTGTCAGTTCTGATTTTGTCCGGACAAAAGAAACGGCAGAAATTGTGGCCAAGGAATTGGATTTGAAGCCAGAGCAAATTATTTACGACGAGCGTCTACGCGAGGTTAATCATGGCGATCTTAATCTCCGGCCGGTCCAGGAGTATTGGAATTATTATCAGAACACCGCCGAGCGCTTTACCAAAAATTTACCGCACGGCGAGAATTTTGCCGAGATCCGGCGCCGGTTGGGTGCGGCGCTCTATGACTTGGAGCAAAAATATCGTGACCAGAAAATTCTAATTATTACTCACGAGAGTCCGGTCTGGCTCTTAACCTCGTTGTCTGGTGGCCTGGACCGACAAGCGACGGTGCTATTATTAAAGGGGCCAAACGTGGGGGATCAGCCAGAGGCAATCAAACTTATCAGTAGTGCTGGGGATTTTATCACCAACGCCGAAGTGCGGCCGCTCAATTTCACGCCTCTTCCCCACAATGCCGACTTTGAACTCGATCTCCATCGGCCTTTTATTGACGAGGTGGTACTGGAAAAAGATGGGGTGGAATATAAGCGAGTGCCGGAGGTGATGGATGTCTGGTTTGACTCGGGGGCGATGCCCTTTGCTTCTCGGGTAGCGGGCTACCCGGCGGATTTTATCAGTGAAGCGATTGATCAGACGCGAGGTTGGTTCTACACGCTCCACGCGATCGGCGTCTTGATGGGTCGCGGTAAGGCCTACCAGAACGTGATTTGCCTCGGCCACTTACTCGATAAAGACGGACAGAAGATGTCGAAGTCGCTGGGCAATGTGGTGGATCCGTGGCTGATGATAGCAAAATATGGTGCTGACGTGCTCCGCTTCTGGATGTACTCCATCAATCAGCCGGGTGAGGCGAAAAATTTTGACGAGAAAACCGTCCAGGAAGTAGTGAATAAGATCGTGAATCTACTGACTAATGTGATGAAGTTCTATCAGTTGTATGCTGGCGCAGATGACAAATTACAAAATCCAAATTCCAAAAACATTCTCGACCAATGGATTCTGGCGCGACTCGATCAATTGATTGGCGAAGCGACGACTGGTCTAGATAATTACAATATCATCACACCGGCGCGCGCCATTCGCGATTTTATCGCCGATTTATCGCAATGGTATATCCGGCGCTCGCGCGATCGATTCAAGAGCGATAATCAAGTTGATCGAGAGATGGCACTTGTGACGACGCGCAATGTTTTGCTAACGCTCGCTAAACTTCTTGCTCCCTTTATGCCCTTCTTGGCCGAAGATATCTACCGATCCTTGCGGCCAGAAGGCGCCCCGGAGAGTGTTCACTTGAGTGATTGGCCGCAAGCGAACGAAAAACGAAAAACGAAAAACGAAAAAGAAATTTTAGAACAGATGAATGAAGTGAGACGGGTAGTCTCGCTGGCGCTTGAAGCGCGGGCCAAAGCGAGGGTCAAGGTCCGACAGCCGCTGGCGTTGTTAAAAATCAAGTCACTATTACCCGACGAATATTCGGCTCTGATTTGTGATGAGCTTAATGTTAAAAAAGTGGTGGTTGACAAAAATATCGAAACTGAAATCTGGCTCGACACCATCATTACTTCAGAATTACAAACCGAAGGTGATTTGCGCGACTTGATTCGCGAGTTGCAGGAACAACGCAAGAAGAAGGGTCTCCGCCAGGGCGAGGAAGCGATACTTGATGTACCGGCCGGCAAAAAAGATTTGCTCATCAAACGCGAAACCGAACTGAAAAACGCCGTTTCGGCCACCGGCTTTAATTTTGTCTGATGAGCCATCGTCTCTATCATGCGGAAGCGATTCTTCTCGGCAATCGTCCTTATGGCGAGGCTAACTGCTTGCTTTATTTGTTGACGGCGGAATTGGGGCTGGTGTTGGCCGCTGTTCAGGGCGTGCGCCAGCAGGCCTCTAAACTCCGTAGCCAGCTTATCAATTACACCCATCTCCGCGCGACCTTGGTCCGCGGGCGCGGTATCTGGCGGCTGATCGGAGCCGAGGTGGTGGTCGAGCCGGATGCCGGACAAATGGCCAAGAGCGAATGGTGGTGGCGCTTATGTCATCTCGCCCGCCGCTTGATTCATGGTGAAGAGCGTCACCCTGAATTGTTCGAGCGTTTTATTGTCTGGCGTCGTGACTTGATGATGGTGGCTGATCCGGTTACCTTGCGGCGGCGTGGCCTCTGGCACCACTTAGAACTCTTACAGCTCCTTGGTTATGTGCCGAAGCGTGATTTGGCTGATTCCGAGCTAGTGAATGATGAGGGACAATTAATCGCCTTGATCAACCGCGCTTTGACGCATAGTCAACTCTAGCGGCTGGCTATGTTATACTGCTGGAGAGTCCCTGGTTTATGGCTAGCGCTAGTAATGATAATCAAAATCAGCCCGCCGGTCGCCTAGAACGCTTAGAGCAAGAGCTCTACGAGCGCGGAGCCGAGTTGTCGCCGGTGCGTCGGACGCGTCTCTCGGAAGCGCCCAGGCCGCCGGCGCGTGATTGGCGGGCGCTTGATGCTCGCGAGGCCAAACCGAGTTTTTTTTCTCTACCGATGCTTAAGAAAATTTTTTGGCTAGTTCTGATTCTTTTTATTGTCTCGGGCGTAGTTACCGGCTTAGTTTTCTGGCGCGGTTCCAATGTGGTCTCGGTGGGGAACATCGATCTTGAGATCACTGGGCCGGTAACTATCCGCGCGGGCGAGACGGTCAATCTACAGGTGGCGATTACTAATCATAACAACACGTCTCTCGAATTTGTTGATTTGATTGCCGAGTACCCCGCCGGTTCCTTGGCGGTGGGGAAAGAGGGAGTCGAACTCACGCGGGTTCGTCAGACGCTGGGTACGATCAGACCGGGGGCGA
>CAYIMH010000021.1:0-9965 GCA_964364525.1 uncultured Candidatus Saccharibacteria bacterium
CTCTTATTACGAGTGGTTGCAGAATATGAAAGATGAAAGGTGGAGCAAAGAAATAGTTTTCCAAAAATTAAAGAAGCAAATCACCCGCGCCTTCAGTGATGTGTGGACGATTCAAACCAAACATCGCATCACTCCCCGCCTCGCCGCCTACATTTTAGCAGTGGAGAGAGTAATTAAAGCTAAGTAGTCCAAATACCACCGACGACACCGAGTGTCTGGGAGTGCGACACTTGGTGTCTGATTGACCACCAAAATGGCCTTATTTCTAGTCGTATCTTAAAAACGCTGACGAATAGATATGGGGTATGCTATACTCGGAGTGGATAGAACGTTCGTGATAATTTGAGTTTAGCTTGTTGCTAGACAAGAATTGCCACTTCGAAACGGGAGAAGACGATGTTATCTAGTAATCGTAACTGGACAGCTTGGATGTTTCTGGCGGTGCTGGCAATCGGCGGTCTTGTCAGCTGTCGCGGGTGTCTGGTGAGCGAGGACGTCGCCATCAGAGCACTCGAAACGAACGGTTTCAGTGACATTAAAATCACTGACCACTCCTGGTTTGCTCTCGGACTCCGCGGTGGCAGCACGGACGACGCGGCCAGATTCACCGCCGAAGCCACCAATCCAATCGGAAAACGGGTAACGGTTAACGTCTTTACTGGGTGGATCCTCAAAAATGCCACTGTCCGATCACCGTGACAATTGTACTCCGGCGCTGGAAAAACGAAGGCCCCAAACGCAAGGATGTGTGAGGGGCTTTTTCATTTTAAATTTTGTCCCTGCACGTTCAGACACTCGGTGTCGAACTCCCAGACACCGAGTGTCACGCGTGGTAAATGGGATTATTGGGGGGCAATACTTAATCTTCTGTCCGCTTTGCTCGCGATCGCCCGACTTCGGTTAATTGTTGTTTGCGGAGACGGACGTTGTGGGGAGTAATTTCTAAATATTCATCTTTGGCCATCACCTCGAGACCGCGCTCAATGGTGAGAGTGAAGGGCGGCACCAGGTCTATCGCCTCATCGGTACCGGAAGCGCGGACATTGGTCAAGTTCTTGCCCTTGATTGGATTAACCACCATCTCCTCGCCCTTGGAAGTATTGCCGATCACCATCCCTTCGTAGACTTCTGTCCCCGGACCAATATAGAGCACGCCCCGATCCTGGAGATTCCAGAGCGCGTAGCCAAGCGCCTTACCACTCGCCATGGAGATCATCGAGCCGACCTGGCGCTTCTTAATCTCGCCAGCGTAAGGCCGGAAACCGAGCACTCGACTCGCCATAATCCCCTCGCCCTTGGTGTCCACCACGAATTGGTTGCGATAACCCAAGAGACCGCGACTCGGACCCTCGAAGATGAGGCGGACCGACTGATCGTGCAGTTTCAAATCTTGCAGGACGAAGGCGCGGAGGCCCAGACGCTCGATAATCGTTCCCTGATACTCAACGGGCACATCAATCGTTACCTCTTCAAACGGCTCGAGTTTCTGGCCATTTTCCTCTTTAATAATCACTTGCGGTTGGGACACCTGGAGCTCATAGCCCTCGCGACGCATATTCTCGAGCAAGATGGCGATATGGAGCTCGCCGCGACCGGAGACTTTGGAATTTTCATTATTATCGAAATTAACTTTAAGCCCGACGTTAATCTCGAGCTCGCGCTCGAGGCGCTCACGGACTTGGCGACCAGTGACAAATTTCCCCTCGCGACCGGCAAAAGGTGAATTATTGACCAGAAAGTCGAGGGTGATCGTCGGCTCGTCAATCTTGATGGCTGGTAAGGTGGGCACCTGTTCCTCACCCACCACCGTCTCGCCGATATCAATGTCGGTCAAGCCAGCAATCATCACAATATCGCCGGCACCAGCTTGCTGACTATCTATCCGTTGCAAACCCTGAAAATTAAAAACTTTGGTGATTTGACCAGTGCGAGTTTCGATGCCATTATGCTTGATCCAAACTTTTTGCCCCGGAGTAAGCTCGCCCCCATAGACTCGACAGACGGCCAGACGGCCGAGAAAATTATCATAAGCTAAATTAAAAACCTGAAGTTGGAGCGGTTTATTAACCAGATCGGCCGGTGTGGCCGAAACATGTTCAAGAATCGTCTCCAGCAAAGGCGCAAGGTCGCCGGCAGTACCACCCAGTAATTCTTCCGCCGAGAGCGCCGCCCGACCCTCGCGACCAATAGCGTACACCACGGGGAAATTAGCTTGTTCATCGGAGGCGCCCAATTCTAAAAATAATTCCAAAACCTGCTCCTCGCAATGTTTGGGATTAGCCGCCGGTTTATCTATTTTGTTGATCACCACAATCGGTTTGAGACCCAGCTCTAAGGATTTCTTCAACACAAAGCGCGTCTGGGGCATGGGCCCCTCTTGGGCGTCAACAACGAGTAAAACAGAATCGATCGAGCGCAAAACTCGTTCGACCTCTGAACCAAAATCAGCGTGCCCGGGCGTGTCCACAATATTTATTTTAGTTGGCGTCCGACCGGAATTGGCGGCCGGGTAGATAAGCGAGCAATTTTTGGAATAAATCGTAATCCCCCGCTCCTGCTCGAGCTTATTAGAATCCATCGTCACCCCCTCCGCCACCGCTCCTGTCTGACGCAACAAAGCATCGGTCAAGGTGGTCTTGCCGTGGTCAACGTGGGCGATAATCGCGATATTTCTGATTTCCATTTTTTGAGAAAAAACCCGCCGACGCAATGCAGGCGGACCATGATCATAACATGGACCATTAAATTTGACCAATAAAAAAGACCCGGGGACATCGTAACGTCCACGCGGGTCTCAAATTTCACAACGAATAGTTCACTCCGATCACAGCGGCCGGGGTATAGCCAATCGACAGTTGGTCAGAGACCGAGATAATTTTCCTGATCTCCGGCGACAATCGTTTGCCGTCTACCCAGGTACCGTTCTTGCTCCGGAGATCGCGCATCGCTGCCCGGCCACCACCATGCACCGTTAGCAGACAGTGAACCCGAGACACCGTCGGGCGATCGATCAGAATCTGACATTTCGAAGAGCGACCAATCAAATACTCACCCACGGCCAATGCCCGGGTCTCGATACTGCCATCTGATTGTCGCCAGACCAGGCAACGAAGCACGCCGCCACCCCCAGACATCTCGGCCAAAACAGTGGCGAAACCCAAATCGTCTTGGGCTTCTAGCAGACGCCGGATGATGTGGGCAACACGAGAATCCGAGTACATTTCGGCCAGATTTTTCTTAAAAGAACTATCTGGGATCATGTCTTGTCCTCCTCATTCTCCTCTGAGTCATCTCCCACGAGATTACGAGGCACTAGGAATAGTGAACCATCATTGCTCATCCTCCGGGCAACTTCCTCATAGACCTCATGTGGACACATTACCAAAGAGCTACTCACATTTCGCCCTTCCCTATCTCCCGTCACCGTAGCGCGTCTTTGAGTAAAAGTCAAGGGTGACGGGAAGTGTTGCGGGGAATAAGGGTAAGTTTATTTTCCCGTTGTGTCCAAGTGGGCCTTGGCGTACTCGATGGTGGCACCGACTTTCTTGCCCGGGTTAAAAATATTGTCGGGATCGAAGATTTGTTTGACGCGCTCGAAGAGAGCGTAGACTTCTTGGCCGTAGACTTGCGGCAAATAGGCACTGCGCAAGAGACCGTCATTATGCTCGGCGGTATTACAGCCGCCAAATTTGGCTAGTAATTTATTGACTTCGGGAAAGAGTTTAAAAATAATTTTAGCCGATTCTGGTTTGGTCAAATCCATTAAAGGAATGATGTGGAAATTGCCGTTACCCATGTGGCCCGCCACCGTATAAGTAAGCGGGTATTTATCTAAAAGAGCGTAGAGCTCCGGTAAAAACTCCGGTAATACTTCCGGTCGGACAATAATGTCATCAATGAAGGGCGCGGTACGAACACCCTTAACGTGCTGACGAAGAAGATTAAAGCTCTCACGCCGCATCACCCAATACTTCTTGGCTTCGTCGGGGCTACTGGTCACGCGCGCCTTCACACTAAAGTCGCTGATACCGGCCAGAGCGCGTCGAGCCGCCGTAAGTGCCACCGCGTCACTCTCGCCGGTAAATTCGGCTAAGAGCACCAACTTGGGTACACCCCCGGTTAAAAGCGCCCAGAACTCCGGTAGGAACTTGAAGGCGAGGACGAAGGCGCTACCACCCATCCGCTTAACGATCTTGGGAAAAAGTTTGAGAGAAAGATGGAAAGTGTGATCGTCGTAAGACTCAAAACTCTCGGGATTAAAAGCCAGGACCTGATTAACCAGACGACCAAGATTCTCAAGATCTTTATTTTTTAAAAAAATCACCAGAAGGCGCGAGTGAGCCTTCGGCTTAATCAATTGGAATTTAATCTCGGTGTGCAGGCCCAGCGTCCCCTGCGATCCGACAAAGAGTTGAGTGAGATCGAAGATGCCCTTCTGCTTATCAAGCACGTCCCAGAGATGGTAGCCGGAAGAATTCTTAGACGTCGTCGGCTTGACTCGCTGGAGCAAATCATAATTAGCGCTAATCAATTCGTGCATCTGACGATAAATATCGCCTTCAAATGTTGGCAATTTCTTCTTAGCTTCAAGCTGGGCTAGAGTAATCGGGGCAAAAACATATTCATTACCATCACGGAGCACCACTTTTAATTGTTCGACATACCGATTAGTCTGACCATAAGCGAGGGTCTTTTCCCCGCCGGAATTATTGGCCACCATGCCACCAACCGCACAGAGCTCGCGCGAGGCCGGATAACAAGGCAAAAACAAGTTTTTCTTCAGTGTTTCTTTTTCAAAATCGCGATAATACATCCCCGGCTCAACCACGGCGTAACCGGAATTGCCATCAGCAGCCAAGTTCACCTCCCGCAAATTATTGAGATGCTTAGTGAAGTCCGCGATGATGCCGGTCGAGAGCGAGCCGCCGGTCATGTCGGTGCCGGCCGCTCGCGCGGTAAGCGAGAGCTTATGGCCCCGTCCGTGTTCTTCCGCCACAAATTTCACCAGCGCTTTAACTTCCGCCACGTCACGGGGCGCCACCACCACCTGCGGTTTGACCAAAAATAAACTGGCGTCGCGGCTATAGTGCTCCAGCGTCGCCGCATCACTGAAGACTTCGCCAGTGATTAAAGAACTAAGTCGGGAGACAAGATCGGTCATCGTTTTCATTTTACCGCAAATAACTTAACTTAGCATCAAGCCGAGGGTCAATACATGCTCAGGAACATCGCCCCGATCGCGTTGGTGTTATTTCTGTAAAAACTGGAAAATTATTTGAAAAAGTGATTAAATAAAACCGTTGCGCCTAGTGCTGCGGGATCATCTAATGGTAGGATACATGACTCTGAATCATGTCATCTTGGTTCGAATCCAAGTCCCGCAGCGGTGGGCGGAACAGAAACTGGTTAAAGATATCTGGTAGGTGTATACTCAACAGGAGTCAAAAGATTAGTCATTAATTAGCAAACATATCATGGTTACATTGAAAGGCTTGTGCATGAGAGATCGTGACGCGAAGAATAAGCCGACGATGCAAGAGATGGCGGAGGTGAAGGTGTCCGAGAAAAACGGCCGCTACTCGGCCAAGGGCAAATGCGCCAAGTGCGGCGGCAATATGTTCAAGTTTCTCTCCAAGGACGACGCCATGAAGTTGAAGTAAGAAGAAGGTCTGGTGAAAAAAGAGAGCCGCTCGACACTACGTCGAACGGCTCTTGTTGTTCTCTCACGATCTACATCCCGTACTCGTTAACGAAATCGAGCTCTGCGCTCTGGCCCTTCCTCCAGTCTTCATATTCGTCGTGGGCACAGGCGATCGCCATGTCAGCAATCATCCCCGCGCACATTCGGTCGAAGTACGGCTGAACACCGGAGCAGGCGACGACAATTCCGTCCCGCTTGACCCCGCCCCAATAAGGCGTGTCGCCGGCGAAAAGAAGATGGGGTTGATTGGAGAAGCCGCCATCATTGCGACCGCTCCAGAGCTGAAGAGCCTTGCAACGCGCAATCTCGTCATAACGATGCTCCCACCCTCCGGGATCACCCATACTCATCTCGTGTAGCAAAAGTGGCTCGATCTGGTACTTGGGGTATTGCCCCATCCTCATGACGGGGACCAGAATAACGGCGTGCATCTGCTGCCTTTTCAGCCGAGCAAAGATGCCCTGACCACTCCGAATCAGGCCAAAAACTTGGCGAACTGCCCCCGTGGCAATCTTCCTCGTTAAAAAATAGGGCCAGAGTTCAGCGCCCAAAATTTCGCTCATCAGACACTCTCCTTTCTTACTTTGACAATAGTTGAGACCACAAGTCCCAACCATCAATATCCTTTCTTAAGCTAACAAATGAAAGCGTGTCTGTCAACCCCCCCCCCGCATAGCAATACCACTGGCACATTCAACCCTGAAACATAATTTTACACCTTCAAATGTTTCCTCACGGCCAAGAAACTGGAGACGGCCCCGAGGACGAGGCCGGAGATAAGGAGGATGAGAAAAATTTGGCCGAAGTGGTCAAGGAAATAATTAACGAGATTGATGCCGCCGTAAACCAGAGCCGTTTGATTGCGCACCCAAATAACGCTCGGGTAGAGCAGAAGGATGGCGATGAAGGAAGCGATGATGCCGGAGATCATCCCCTCCACAATGAAGGGTCCGCGGATATAGAAATTGCTGGCGCCAACTAATTTCATCAGCGAGATTTCTTCGCGCGAAATATAAATGGCCAGCGAGATGGTATTGAAAGTGACGGCTAAGGATAGAATAATGAAAACCAGTGTCACCGCCCAGCCGATCCTGGTGGTGGAATTAACAAAACCAACTAATTTATCCACCACATTCTTCTTGAAACTCACGCGGTCGATAATACCCTGGCCGCCCTCGGATAATGCGCTATCGCTCCGGAGAAAAGCGGCGATGCTGGCATAGCGCGACGGATCTATGGCTTTGATGTTCAAGCGAGCGCCGAAAGGATTGCCTACCTCCGTGAGTGATTGGGCGATCAGCTCGTTGTCTTTATTGTTCTCACGGAAATCGACGAGCTCTTGCTCGCGCGAGCTATATTCCACCGCCTTGACCTCCGGCAAACGCTCAAGCGATTTTTGTAGCGCCACCACTTCACTCTCGGCCGCCTTGGGGTCCATGAAGACGCTAATATCCACTCGTTCCTGGATCTCGGTGATTGCGCCACCGAAGAAGGCCCGCGCCAGGATAAGCGCCCCCACGACAAAGAGTGCCGCCGTGAGCGCCACTACCGAAGCCGAGGCCACCACGGGCATTCGCCAAAAATTGACTAAACCGGAGCGCAAGACACGTCGCAAATTGATCATTAACATAATTATTTAGAGGACATATTTGCCCGACTTATCATCACGCGTCACTTTCCCATTTTCCAAAGTAACCACCCGCTTACCCAAATTATCGATCACGCCTTTATTGTGTGTGGTCAGGAGCACGGTCGTACCCGTCTCGTTAATTTTACACAGGATCTCAATGATCTCAAAGGTATTGACGGGATCGAGATTGGCTGTCGGCTCATCAGCAAGCAGAAGGTCGGGTTGATTAACAATGGCGCGAGCAATCGCCACCCGCTGACGTTCGCCAGAAGAAAGTTGGCTGGGGAAGCTCGATATCTTAGGCGTTAGCCCAACTAGATCTAAGATATAAGGCACATCCGACGCGATCTCTGCCTCGGTCCGTCCGGCCGTCTCCATCACGAAGGCGACATTTTCGAAAATATTTTTGGCCGGCAAGAGACGGAAGTCTTGGAAAACGGTGCCGATCCGCCGACGCAATCTGGCAATATGCCGACGAGACATTTTGTGGATATCGGTGGAGTCGAAGAAGACCTTGCCTGCGCTCGGCCGCTCTTCGGCAATGATCATTTTGAGTAAGGTAGACTTGCCCGCGCCAGAATGACCAACGACAGAAGTGAATTGCCCTGGCTCGATGGTGAAGGAGACGTCGTCAAGCGCCACCGACTGATCGGGATAAATTTTGCTTACTTTATCAAAATAAATCATAAAAATAAATCGATCTCGCCTCTCCCTAACACCGCCTCCACATCGCTCGTTTCCACCCTCGTGCGGTGATCCTTGACCATTTTGTAAGGATGTAAGACGTAAGAGCGGATCTGATTACCCCACTCAATCTCGGTGGTTTTGCTAACGTACATCCCTTTCTCCTTGGCCGTTCGCTCGTCTTCCTGCCGCTTGTAGAGCTTGCCCTGGAGAATCTGAAGCGCCTTAGAACGATTGTCGGCCTGCGACCGCTCCGACTCACAGTGGACGGCAATGCCGGTCGGGACATGCGTCAGACGCACCGAGGTCTCGCGCTTGTTGACATTTTGGCCGCCCGGACCAGACGAGCGAGCAAATTCCACCTTCAGGTCCTCCGGCTTAATCGACACTTCTTCGCGCTTAAATTCGGGGATCACTTCTACTAGAGCAAACGAGGTGTGACGGAGCTTCTTCTGGTTAAAAGGTGAGATCCGCACGAGCCGGTGTACTCCCGACTCGCCCTTCAGTATACCATAGGGGCCGCACCCGGAACCATCAATCTTGCCGGCCAAACTTAAGGTGATATTCCGATAACCGCCGTGATCGTTCTTATTCTCATGGTGAATCACGATGTCGAAACCACGCCGCTTAGCAAACTGGGCATACGTCTTGAGTAACATGGCGGCGAAATCCTCGGCATCATCACCGCCGGCGCCGGCAAAAATGGTCATAATCGCCGCGCCGCCATCATATTGGCCCACGCCCGCAAGCTCGACCTTGAGCCGCTTATGCTCCGCAACCGTCGCCTGCGCCTTAGCCCGGTCTTGCCAAAATTCCACCCCGGCCATCTCGGCCTCTAGCGCAGTAATTTGTTGCTTTATTTCCTCTCCGGTCATTAGAAGCCACCTCTCGGGATTGAACCGAGGACCCCCACTTTACGAAAGTGGTGCTCTACCAACTGAGCTAAGGTGGCTTAAGACCCACTCTAACAAAAAACGAACAATAAAAAAAGCCGCATTCGTGCCCCAGCTAGTGGCCGAGGCACGGATGCGGCAATAATTAGTAGCATTCAACAGATTGAGGCCTTCGCGTTCGCCTTGTAGAGCTTCTTTTGCTCCTTCGGCTCTGACGACCAGTGCTTGATGACATCCTCAATCATACCGAGGGCAAGTGCCAAAGTCGGCGTGAACCGACTGGATGCCAGCACCCAAGCAGAGCGGGTCGCCGTCTTCGCCAACAAACGAAACGCTCCATTCGTTGCAGTACAGCTCGCCATCTTTCTTGTAGTAGCTACCCTTATCCTTGTCGATGCGTCGGGCGAAGGTAAACATAATGCGACCCGCCGTTATGAGTGTGCGAAGTTCGGTTTCACCGAACTTACCACTCATCCCAGACTTGGTGCACTTGTCAATCATCTCACCCAGTCCGCAGCGATACACCAGCCGTAGGAATTTGTCGAAAGTCTGCTGGAGGACATACTTCTGGGCGTTACAGTAGGCGTCGATCATTTGCTCAACCAAGTCCAGCCCAGTAGTCTCTCGCAGCATAAAGCCGAGAGTCGTCTGCACCGCAGACCCCTGGTCGAGAATGTTGCTCGCTCCAAGGTCGGTAATGTTTGGAACCTCGTGCCCAACCTCGGTTTCGTACTCATGACGGAAGAGAACAATCTCGTCGCTCGTTCCCGTCCGCAGTTGCTCGAAAGCATCAACCATCAGCTCTGGTAAAAATGGCTCGATCCGCCAGAAATCGTACTTCTCGTCACTCGGAATGTTTAGCCTTTCGAGGTAGTAGACGAGAAAACTGGCGAAGGCCCGCTGTCCTTTCCAACTGGCCCCGCGACCTTCGCCATCTCGTTCGACAAACTGCTTTAAGCGACTAATCAGCTCTTTCTTGCGCACGCCAACACCTCTTTCTGTTTAATTTTAAAGGCCAATATTTAGTCCAGACACAGCATCTGGGCCGCTTTAATAG